>NZ_JBGIYY010000010.1:0-176132 GCF_041380235.1 Glaciecola sp. SC05 | reverse complement strand
CCGCTTGATGTATTTGGCGTGGGTGGCTTGTCGCACTATAGCTGTTCATCTTAGTGATAGCGTAAATAGCCATAAGTACTTCGAACATCGCACAGGGTAAGAGCTGGGTCCTTGAAGATTTGTGTGATGTCAGCAAATACAAAAAATAACGAACACTTAGTTACCCTAACTACTAATTTATCTTACTATCATGGCGCTTTTATTCGTATCTCTAAACATAAAAAGTATGCTGTTGAAAGACCCTCTTGGTTAATAATGGCATTATTAAATGCCACAAAAAGACTCATTAAATAATACTTTATATAAAATACTTTTAATAAAAGCATAAAAATAAGATTCTTCTGAGCGAATACTATGTCAGTGTCTCAGGAGAGTAACGTGAATTTTCTACAAAAATATTGTTTATCAACATCCTTATTTACCCGTTTTATACTCTGCGTGTTGGGCGTCCTTACTTGCATTGCGCAAAGCCAAGCTGCAGGTTTGATGACACCTAATAACAGCAATGAAGCCCTCGATTTACTCGAGCACCATGTCGAAGTAGTCATTGAAAATGGCTATGCCATTACTTCTATTGAACAGGTTTTTTACAACAAACATACACAAAATTTAGAAGCAATTTATTCGTTTCCAGTGCCTAAAAAAGCCGCGGTAGGTGAGTTCACCTACTGGCTCAATAACACGCCGATTACCGCCGAGGTTGTGGCAAAAAAACAGGCCCGCGACATTTACGAAAAAGAAAAACAAGCTGGGCGTAACGCTGCTTTAGTGGAGCAGGACGACTACCGCACCTTTGATATTTCGGTGGCTAACATTCAGGCTCAGCAAAAGGTCAGAACAAAGCTCACTTATATCCAAGCGGTGCATATCGATACCAGCGTGGGTCGCTATGTGTATCCCCTAGAAAACGGCGGAGTAGACGAGCAAAGCCTGCAGTTTTGGACGCAGAACGACACGGTAGAAGCGGCTTTTAGCTTCACTCTTAACTTTAGGTCGGCCTATCCAGTTGAGCAATTTCGCTTGCCTCAACATCCCAATGCCACAATAGAACAACTGTCTGCACAAGAGTGGAGGGTATCGATTGCCAATCAAGGCGCTAAAGCACAAACTGCACAAGAGCAAAATGATGCGTTCAATGCCCAAAGCACAGAGCAATCGACCACAAGCTCGGTCAATCAGTACGCCCATAAACTCGATACCGATATCTTGGTTTACTGGCGCTACCCGCAAAGTCACCCGGCCCACGTCGACCTTGTGACCTATAAAGCCGAAGGCGCAAATAAGGGTACATATATGCTCACCATTACCCCAGGAGATGACTTAAAGCCAATTGTTGAAGGGCGCGATTGGATATTTGTATTGGATTATTCAGGCTCGATGCAGGGCAAATATCAGAGCATGGTGGAAGGGGTCAAACAAGGCTTAGGTAAATTGAATCCTGAAGACCGTTTTCGTGTGGTCATTTTTGACAGTAGCGCAAAAGAAACTACTCCCAGCTTTGTGCATGCCACTGCGCAAAACGTAGCGCAGCAGATGCGTATTTTAGAGCAGCGTCAAGTAGGCTCAAGTACTAACCTTTACGAGGGAATGGAAAAAGCCATACGTATGATAGATGCCGACAGAACCACAGCCTTGCTATTGGTAACCGATGGCGTCACAAACACTGGTAAAACCGAAAAGCGGCAGTTTTTAGATCTGATAAAAGGCGCCGATGTGAGGCTCTTTACCTTTGTGATGGGCAACAGTGCCAATACGCCGTTGTTAAACGGTATGACCCAAGCATCCAATGGTTTTGCCATAAGCATCTCAAACAGCGATGACATCGTCGGTAAAATTATAGAGGCTACCTCAAAGTTAAATCATGCCGCGATGCATGATGTGGATATTAAAATATCGGGCATTAAAGTGAGTGACCAAACTCCCAGTAAAATAGGCAGTGTATATAGAGGTCAGCAGCTAATAGTGTTCGGTCACTTTTGGGATAACAATGGCGACAAAGGCAATCAGGTCAGCGTTGAGCTCAGTGCAAAAATAGCCGGGGAAAACATACGCTATAAAACCGAGTTTGAGTTTGATCAAGCACTTAGGCAGAATGCGTCCAATCCTGAATTAGAAAGGCTGTGGGCTTTTGCCAAAATTGAAGAGCTAGAAAACAGTTTGCGATATTTTGGTCAGGACTCCGATACTGAGCAGGCGATTACCGACCTGGCCATTGAATACGGTTTGGTAACGAATTACACCTCGATGCTTATTTTAGAGGAGCAGCTATTTGAGGCTTACGGCATTGAGCAAAGCAATAAAAAGCGAGTCAGCAATGAACAAGCGGCTAGGGAGCAGCGCAAGCTAGCAGGTGTACAAAACAATCGCGTTGATCAACAACAACCCATGTATAACGGCCCCGCCAGCAATCACAGTGGCGGTGGTGGCAGCTTAACTCCGTTTATGCTTTTATTCATTATCATGCTGGGGTGGGCCCGCTTAACTAAACCAAAGTGCTAGGAGCGTCTGAATCTAGTTACTAAAATAACTAGACCCGCTGCGCGCAGTTTTGTGCAGCGGGTTTTTGAGTATGGGTAGGAAAAGCTAAAGTGAGATGGTTCTTTGCTCTGTGTATTAAAATTAAGCAGTGCACGCATCACATAAAATTAAATATGCAAAAATCCTACGGACTTATGAGCGGTGCAAAGCGCGCTCTCAAATAGTTTATAATTTCGTTTGAATCATATAGCCATTGTACGCCATCGGTTGATTCAATCCGTAGGCAAGGGGTCTGCACTTTACCGCCGCCCTGCAACAGCTCTTCTCGATAGGGTGAGCCTTGCGAAACATTCCGCTTAGTGATCGGTAGATTCATTTTGTACATGGCTCTTCTCGTTTTAATACAGAAGGGACAAGCAAAAAATTGATATAGGGTGAGAGTTTCAAGTTCAGCCTCTATTTGTTGCTGTGCTTGCGCGCTGCGCTTGAGTTTTCGGCCACGAGTGATGACATCAAAAAAAGCAATGATGCCACCAAGTAGGTTTCGAATGAGGGTAATGAAAAAACGCATATTTACTACTTATTAGTCTACGGATGAATTGCGCGCGCAGTATACCCAAATTGCTGTGGGATCTATAGCTAAGCTTTACAGTAAATCTATGGTGTCGCTTTATGGTGTCTGTTTATGGTAAAGGTGTTGTAGTCTCGCAGCCTAATCTCGTCATCAAAGCCACTGAATCGTTGAATATAGGCATCAAATAAGGAATTTTCAGATTCATAATGGCGTTAGTTACTTGCTGATCGCAGTACGCTGCTGACTTTTGCAAGTCTTGATCAAACAAGAAACTCGCAGAGTTACCTTTTAAGTCGTATATGACTTTAAAAAAAGACGCGGGTACCATATGGGTCTCGTCTGCCGAAGGCAGCTTTGCTTGGCCCTCAGCATAAAGCGTACCGGTAATCACAAATAAAGACTGCCTGTAACTAACTGCGCTGCGAATCGCCGATTCTAATTCGACCCACGCGCCTTGATTTAAGGCTGACTTTTGTGGAGTAATGTTTGATAAGTAGTTGAGCTCACGCCAATTTCTGTGACCCGCAAAACTGGCAAGCGGTGCTTGGTGTCCTCGGTCGGTTTTCAGTTCTTTGAACGCACCCTTATAATCAGGCTCTTCTAAAGACTCATCATCGTCTATTAATGGATCATTGCCCCAATCTCTGCCAGGACTATCGCCAAAATTGAGCACGTTTACCTCGTATGCAACCCAGTCGGCAAATTTTGTTGTGGGGTTGTTGCTAAGCGCATAGGTATGATTAAACACTACGTCGTTGTTTTCTATATTGAGGCTAGGACACCCTAATGGACAATGCACGCTGCGTATATCTGAGATAGCCGAAAAGCTAAGGGTAATGAATAACACCATGCAAGCTTGTTTCATATTGTTCGTTCCATATAAGGGTAGAGATAGCTTTCATATACAGCATGACGGCATCGGAGTGTTAAAAATATCATGCTTGGCGCCTGAACACTATATTATCTGGGTGCATCACCTAACAGTTGTTTTTTAATGATTTCGGTCGTAATGTACCAGCATATAAAGATAAATGATAAACCCCTGACATTGTTATCGCCATGGATTTAATTACGTTGATAGCATAAATTTGCATATAAGAAGGTAGTGTCCATGGATTTTTTGTATGATTTTTTAATGCGTTTACTCACGCAGTTTCAATCACCGACACTTGGGTTTCTGATAGGTGGCATGCTTATCGCTGCGCTTGGTAGTAAACTGACTATTCCCGACGCTATTTATAAATTTATCGTATTTATGTTACTGATGAAAATCGGTATTAAAGGTGGCATGGAGATACGCGACGCAAATTTGGCTGAGATGATATTGCCGGCAGTTTTTGCGATGGTCATAGGGATAGTGATTGTATTGTTTGGCATCTTTGTATTTTCATTCCTTCCTAGCGTAAAAAAAGAGGATGGTTACGCAACCGCCGGTTTATTTGGCGCGGTAAGTGCCTCAACCTTTGCTGCAGTGATGGTAGTAATGGAAGAGGAGTCAATCAGCTACGAAGCATGGGTTCCTGCGCTCTACCCTTTCATGGATATTCCCGCGCTGGTACTGGCGATAGTCTTGGCAAATATTTACATTAAAAAACAAAAAGACGGCGATCAAACAGACGTTGATGTGTGGGGTATTGTCAAAGACAGCCTACAGGGCTCAGCACTTTCAGCGCTCATTCTTGGTTTGGCGTTGGGCTTACTAACCACACCTGATCGTGTGTTTGATAGTTTTTATGAGCCATTATTTCGAGGGTTCTTATCGATATTAATGCTGATTATGGGCATGGAAGCATATGCTAGAATTAATGAGTTACGGCGGGTGGCACATTGGTATGTGGTATATGCTTTTTTTGGGCCGATTGCTCATGGTTTAATGGCATTTGGTTTAGGTTATATTGCCCATCATCTTGTCGACTTTAGTCCTGGCGGAGTGATTTTATTATCAGTAATGGCAGCCTCTAGTTCAGACATTTCAGGGCCCCCAACCTTACGAAGCGGCATTCCTTCTGCCAATCCTTCAGCTTACATTGGGGCGTCTACCAGCGTCGGCACACCAGTCGCAATTGCCATTTGTATTCCTTTGTTTATAGTTTTAGCGAAGCTTGTGTTTGAATAGCAGGTTATTTTGGGTTCACAGTGTAGGAAAAAAGTAATATGACGCTTCATACTGCAGAAAAGGTGGTCATAATCACCGAAAAAATCATCTCAAAAGGTGTTTGTAAAATCATTGAGTCTTGCGGCGCAACCGGTTATACGATTGTTGCAGCCGGCGGAAAAGGAAGTCGAAATATTCGGTCGACGACTGAGCGAGCCTCTGTTGTTGACGATTTTGCCAATATTAAAATTGAGATCATTGTAAACAATTACGAAATGGCCGAAGCGATTATGGACAGTGTCAAAAAGACCTATTTTAAAAATTATTCGGGTATTACTTATCTCGAAGATATAAAAATTTTAAGACCCGAAAAATTCTAAAGATGTCCTCTTTGCTCAAACGAAGTCTGGACTAAACTTGTTTGCGGCATTCGTGCCCGCTTACTCCTGCAAAATCATCCAACAAAGACCAACAAATCCTGGTGTAAAGCAGCCAAAAATATCTCGTATTGCACTTAAGTATCTCACTCGATACCCAGCACTTTCTTATTTTGTCGTACTCTTTGTTCTCACCAAACCATGTTAACTAGGAGAAGCCTTTGTCTTCCATGCTTCAACCGGTAGAAAGTAAATTTAGATTAGTCACTCGCAGCGATTTTGATGGATTAGTGTGCGCCGTCTTGTTAAAAGAAATTGGTCTGATAGACGATATCAAATTCGTGCATCCAAAAGACATGCAGGACGGAACCATTGAAATTACCCCTAATGATATTACAACTAACCTGCCATACGTTGCGGGCTGTCACATAGCCTTTGACCATCATGCCAGTGAGATGACGCGTCGTGGTGATAATGCCAAGTCCAATCATGTAATAGACCCGAATGCGCCCTCGGCGGCAAGAGTGGTTTATGATTATTACGGCGGTCGCAGTATTTTCCCAAATGCTTGGGATGGCATGATGGAAGCCGTAGACAAGGCCGACTCAGCACAGTTTTCAAAGGATGAAATTTTAAATCCTACCGGCTGGGTATTGCTTAATTATCTTATGGACAGCCGCACAGGCTTAGGTCGATTTAGAGAATTCAGGATTTCAAACTATCAACTGATGATGGCGTTGATTGGATATTGCAGAAACCACACTATCGAGCAAATTATTGCTCTGCCAGACGTGCAAGAGCGCGTAGAGATGTACAATCAGCACAGCGAAAAATTTAAGCAACAGCTGCTTGATTGCTCAACCGTGCATGGCAATTTAGTGGTGCTAAATCTTCAAGATGAGCCGGTAATTTATGCAGGCAACCGCTTTATGATTTACGCCTTGTTTCCTCAGTGCAATATTTCGATTCATCAGATGTGGGGTTTCCAACAGCAAAATACTGTATTTGCGATTGGTAAATCCATTTTAGATAGAGGCTCAAAAACTAATGTCGGCGAACTATGCTTGCGCTTTGGCGGCGGTGGGCATCACGCGGCCGGAACCTGTCAGGTAGACAATGATAAGGCCTTTTCGGTAAAAGCTGAGCTTATTGAGCGAATAACTAGAGAAGGTTAGCACTGCCTAAGGCTATGATATTTCATCAAAGGCGTTCACTGTAAAGTGGGCGCTTTTTAGTTTCTGGTGTAAAGGTTTGTAGTTCGCTTTACCTCAGATAAATCCCTCTCTTATTAAGTGTCTATTGCTATGATACTCAACAGAACCTATTATCAAACGGTAATATTTTTGCGTCGGCACATAGCCCGCAGAACTTCTCATTTACTCCTTATATTTTAGGTTTCTATGCAACTAATTAAGATAGATAAAGCGCGCTACAGACGCCATTTAAACAGAGTGATAGTTGGGTGTATCGCAGGATTGGCAGTCGGCAGCTTAGTGATAGCGCAATTGCTGATTGCCCTTTTTCCAGATGAAAGCGGCAGCCATTTTCACTGGAATTTAACAGGGGTTGTTATCACCAGTGCCATTATAGGATTTTTACTGAATAAATACCGCGGGCATCCATTTATGACCGAAGTGGTTTATGTTTGGGATTTAAAGCAAGCGCTTAACAAAATTAACCGCAAAATGCTCAAAATAAAAGCGGCCGGCCAAGAAGGGAATATAGATGCTTTGTTGGCTATGCAATATAGCTACGCAGGTTCGCGCTTATTATGGCAGTTAGACGATAACACGATCATTATGGAAGAGCTTGCTATTGCACAAGCCGAACTCGATAGTTTGACAGCGAAGTATCAAGTAACGATCAACGCCGATGATTATGACGCCAGCATATTGAAGCAATTTTGATGTTTTAACAAGCTCTTTGAATTTTCCTTAAAATTTGCATATACGCTCATGATTTTAGGAAAAAACGCGATATATAATTATGATGCGTGTGCTTGATAATAAGCGTAAACAGCCAATGACTCCTCATCAATTATCGATGCTTGCTTTTGATGGTTTTGGTGTTTTTTACATTGCAGAAAATTACACATTTTAAAGGTGATTGGCTTGAGAATATGGCTAGGCGTAGTTTTGACATTTTGGGTGGCTGCATTCGCCCACTCTGCGAGTATTGCAGATGCTTTGTCATATAAGCGTACCTACACCCAGGCAGATGGTTTATCTCAAGCCACCGTTTATGACATCGAACAAGATTTAAATGGGTATATTTGGCTTGCAACACAGAGCGGACTAGACCGCTTTGATGGTTATTCTTTTGTAAATTTTGGCCTAGTGTCAAAAGACAAACAAGGGTTAAGCAGCTTACGCGTCCTGGATATCGAATTAGAGCAATCTACCGGTGATTTATGGGTGGGTACTGCCGGAGGCTTAAACCTAGTTGACGCCGATACCGCAGAAATTCAAGAGATATCTCTATCCTCGCAAGAGGGCGGTAAGCATAAACGCTTTAGTGCCATCCATTTTGACCAACAAGAAAATATGTGGATAGCGGCCGATGGCGAGCTGTTTGTAAGGCGCGCGAGTACAGGTACCATTGAGCAGATAAATAACCAAAATGCTGAACAGCAGACAGAAATATTTGAACTTAGCTCTGATGCAAACAATATTGTTTATATTGCCACTAATAATGGCATATACCGTTATCACTCTGATAGTGATCAATGGCTTAGCCCTCTGCAAATCGGCACTTTTATGTTTTCAGTCTTTATCGATGCAAATGGCGCTGTATGGGCAGGAAGCAATGGTCGAGGGCTATATCAGTTTGTTGTTGACAATGATGCGCTTGTTAGCCAGCAACACGTAGCTATCGAGCAGGGATTAGCCAATAATACTATTTACGACATCGAGCAAGATTCATCTGGCCGCTTGTGGGTAGCAACATCATCAGGTTTATCAATATTTGAAGACCCAAAAATTTTGCTGCCTACCTCTATGCGTAAGGATGATTCAGATAGTAAGTCAATTGTTAACTCCCTTTACGTGACTGAAGCTGATACGATTATTTATGGCACCTTAACCAACGGCTTTAGCACGGTTGCCCCAAATGCTTTGTTGTTCAGCCGAGTGCATATTCCTGAAAGTAAAACCACCTACTCGTCAGCCTTAGACACTGATGAGGTGCTCTGGGTCACGGCGCCAGAGGGTCTGTGGAAAGTAGGTTCCGACATGACCGTATTGGGGCTCTTGGACTTTGAAGCAGGCGACGAGAATGCTGGCTCGACCAATACTTTAATGAGTATTCATCATGTAAAAGCCGATGATATGCTTTGGATTGGAACGAGAGCGGGCTTAGCGAGACTAAACGAGGCAAAAGACTCGCTAGTTTCGGTTGGATTTTCAGGAGTGCCGATTTATGCAATTGATAGTGACGAGCAAGGCAATCTGTTTATAGGGACGGTTACCAACGGTGTCTATCATTACAATCCACAAAGCGGCGAGGTGCTTTCTCATTACAAAGTTGGACGTCCAATTAGCTTTCACGTTAGCAGCGAGAACAAAGTGTGGGTGGCCACTTTAGAAGGCTTGGTCAAAATAGACCCTATATTGAAGACTCATCATGTTTACGTGAATGACCCCGATGACCCGAAATCTCTGGCTCACAACATTTTAACCTGGGTGTCAGCATATCGCGAAAATCAATACTTTGTAGCGACGCAGGCAAAAGGTCTCTACCTGATGACGGAAGACCCACTTAGCAACGAGTTGTCTTTTGAGGCGCTATTTCCTGATACTGAAATCAGTTCAATTTCGATGGGCACAGTGGTTGAAGGTCAACTTGGTAACTATTGGATCACGACTACCAGGGGTATTATCAAAATTGACCAAACGCTTTCAAATATTGAGTTCTATGATAAATATGATGGCACCAGTTCTGGAGGGTACTTTATTGGTCCGCCTTCAGTGAACTCATCAGGCAGAATATTTTTTGCAGGATCTGATGGCATAACGCATTTCCACCCTTCAGAGGTCAAGCGGCCAGTTACAAAGCCGCCTTTGCATATAACTGCCATTGAAATTTTAAATGAAGATACCGGCAGACGAGAGATTAATGCCGACAGCCATGCGCTGACGCCGATAAAAGAACAGACACTAATGCTCAGCCATAGCGATATTATATTATCTTTTGAGGTTGCCGCTATTGAGCTATTTAGCCCAGAAAAGATCGAATATACCTATCGTTTAATTGGCTTTAATGATCAGTGGCAAGGGCTAGAGAGTGACAAACGTTCGATCACCTACACCTCTTTAAATACCGGTGAATACATTTTAGAAATAAAGGCCAGTAATCGCTATGGTCAATGGTTGAGTGAAGCGGTAAGACTGAACATTGTTGTTGCACCGCCGTGGTACTTCACTAAATTTGCAGTGGTATTTTGGTTGCTCTTGGCGGCTCTTGCGATATACACATATGCCAGATGGCGCTCACGTTCCCTATATTATCGCGCAGAGCAACTTGCAGCAGAAGTTGCCATCAAAACTAAAGACCTAAAAAAAGCGAATGATAAACTACGCCTGTTATCAAACCTTGATCCGCTTACTCAAATTTTCAATCGTCGAGGTTTTACCTATGAGGCTAAAAAGTATCTCAAAAATGCGGGTAGCGGTGATAGCGCGTTTTGTATAGTGCTCTTTGATTTAGATTATTTTAAGCGAATTAATGATGGTTTTGGCCATGATGTAGGAGATGAAGTTTTGGTCTCGGTTGCCGCTAAAATTGAATCGGAGCTGGGCGCCGATGACGTGTTCGGTCGCTGGGGCGGAGAAGAGTTTATTCTTTTGCTGAGGGTAAAAGATCTCGGTGCTGCCGTGAAGTTTGCTGATAATATTAGACGGGTCATTGCTAAAAAACCGTTTGAGGCTCAAGGTATCAAGGCGAATGTGACTTTATCTGGAGGGCTTGCCTTACTCGATAAGAGTAGCACTATCGACATCGCAATTAAGAAAGCCGATGTTATGCTTTATCAAGCTAAGCAAAATGGCCGCAATCAAATCTGTTCATCTTTGATTTAAGTTTGAAAACTTAGATCTGCTTTTACGCAAACAGTTTAAAATTTTCCGAAGTCCATCCAAATAGATTAGACTAAGACAATTGCGTGTTTTAAACGCAGCATCATTATCAATAGGAGAGTCTTGTGTCGGAAGTTGTTGCCATTAAAATAGAAAATAACGTCGCTACCATTACCATTCAAAACGGCAAAGTAAATGCTATTTCGCATGAAGTCATTGACCATATTAATCAAGCGCTCGACCAAGCTGAACAAGCCAAAGCGGTTGTCGTGATCACCGGAACTCCGGGTATGTTGTCGGCAGGTTACGATCTAAAGGTGATGAAAGAAAGCATGGATAAAGCGATGGAGCTTGTTCAGAAAGGTTCGACATTGTCTCGTCGTTTGCTATCTTTTCCTTACCCTGTGGTGGTGGCTTGCTCTGGACATGCGGTTGCAAAAGGGGCTTTCCTGCTGCTTTCGGCAGATTATCGAATTGGTGTGGATGGTGATTTTAAAATAGGGCTTAACGAAGTCGCAATTGGCATGAGTATGCATGACGCAGGCGTCGAGTTAGCTCGCGGGCGACTGGCTCCGGTGTTTTTTAACCGAAGTGTAATTTTAGCTGAGATGGTCTCGCCAAAAGATGCAGTAACTATGGGTTTTTTGGATAAAGTGGTAAGTGTCCAAGAGTTTCCTGCCTCGGTGAGTCATATTGCTCAGGCAATGACTAAGCTAGATATGAAGGCACACCGCAATACAAAATTAAAAGCCAGAGCTGAATTACTAACCATCTTAGATGTGGCAATTGAAAAAGATAAAACGGGTAGTCTATAGTGCTGGGCCGTGGCAAGGTTCATGAAGCATGAAAAACGCAATTAAAGCAGATTGACTCAAAGCAACACCAGAAGCGAGGAACTCAAGTTGATGGGTCTATTCCCTTATCCAGAGAAGTTGGCAGATGATGTCTACCGACCTACACTCAGAAATCTACAAATAGAGCTTCTAAAACTGCAGCACTGGGTCAAAGCTACAGAGCATAAAATCGTCATTGTGTTTGAAGGCATCGATGCTGCCGGCAAAGGTGGCACAATCAAGCGTTTCACCGATCACTTAAACCCTCGAGGGGCGCGTATTGTCGCCCTAAATAAACCCTCTGATACCGAGCGTAAACAATGGTATTTTCAACGATATGTTGAGCATTTACCTGCCGGTGGCGAAATCGTGCTGTTTGATCGCAGTTGGTATAATCGAGCCGGCGTAGAGAAAGTCATGGGTTTTTGCAGCGACAATGAGTATCAAGAGTTTATGCTGCAGGCGCCGCAATTCGAGTCGATGCTGGTGCGCTCAGATATCACCTTAGTAAAATTTTGGTTTGATGTGTCCCAAGACGTGCAAAAGGAACGTTTTGAAGCGAGACGGAACGATCCCCTTAAACGTTGGAAGCTAAGCGCTATCGACGAGGTTGCAATTGGTTTATGGGACGAGTATCAGCAAGCTAAACTGCATATGTTAACGACTACCGACACCGATAGTGCACCATGGACTATTGTCCGTTCTGACGACAAACGTAGAGCAAGAATACACAGTATAAAATACTTGCTGAGTCTTATTAACTATGAGAATAAGGACTCCGAGATTATTGGGGAAGTCGATCCGAATATAGTATGTAACGCGCGTCGATTGACAGGGTCTAATTAGTTTTAATTGTCTGAACCAATATTGCTCATATAGCAATCAACCTGCCTGTGTGAGTAACTCTGATTTATTCCTCGCGCACAGTTTTCCATGCGTCCTGATACCTTCTATTTGTTTTATTAATTAATTTGGTGAATTTGATATACGAAAACAAGTGTGATGGCCGGCGAGTCGTACAATAAATAAACAAATGTTAAAGCTATAAAGTGAGGCAGGGAGCCGATATTTGAAGTGCATTTGTGTATTTTTCAGTCTATATTAATTAAAAAATAACGCTAAGGACTAAGCATGGATACGTTTGACTACGTGATTGTTGCCCTAGGAGTTGCATTAATCATTATTGGTTTGCTGTTATTTATTGCCGGCAAACGTGAATCACAAAGCGGTAACCAAGTAGAAGGTTTTGGGATAAAACTGAATGTCAGTAACCCTTCTATCATTCTTATTGTATTTGGTATTGGCATGGTTTTGTTTCCGCGTTTGATGCCAAATAATACAGCGATTGTCAATCTCGCAGACACTCCACAGCTTAAAGATTCCCAGACAGGCAACACGCAGGTTGCGCAAAATCCAAACCCTCAAAACACTCCAGCGCCGGCACCTGCTTCCTCTAACGTATTTTTCCCGATGGGGATGTGGTACCTGTATCAATACGAAGAAAATGGGATTGATTTGTCTGGCACACTAGAGGGCAGCATGCAGTTTTCTGGGGTAACGGGTGGGCAGCAAAACTGGTCGGCGAGCTTGATGACGGTAGATGGATGGGGCAATGTCATTAATTATCAATACGCCGGTTTGATTCAATCTGTGCCGGGTGGGTATGTCATTGACACGCAAAGAAGCAATGATCCTAGCTTTGTGCCGCAAGGCCCAAGTAATCTGGTGCTAAAAATGGACAACCCTCAGTCATTGCATATGGAATACATGTTTAACGGCTCACAAATAATTTTGCATCTTTCCCAGTGAACACAGATCAACAAACGCATTGCGCCTCTCCCGCATAATAGTAATGTCGAGAATATTGAGTGAGCAAATGTTAGCTTCAATAGCATAAAGATTAGAGTCTAAGAGGGGGGTTTCTTGACATTTATCTCTTTAACTGGAAACCTAGACTCGCCATAACAATAAAAAAGGAACTAGCATGGGTATTATTTCGTGGATTGTATTTGGTTTGATCGCGGGTGTTATTGCTAAGATGATCATGCCCGGTAAAGACGGCGGTGGATTTATTATCACTACCTTATTGGGAATTGCAGGTGCCTTTGTAGGCGGTTGGGTGGGCTCAATGTTCGGTCTTGGAACCGTCGGTACATTTAGTCTAGGAAGCATGGCCACTGCAATTGTTGGTGCATTGCTACTGCTGTTTATTTACCGCCAGGTCAAAAAATAAGTCATATTGAACACATTTTTAAAACTCATTTAAAATGCCTCTTCCGACAGTAGAGGCATTTTTTTATATTCATTTATTGCCTCGCTTACATGTGCTTACTTGATTTAGCATTCATGATTTCTCACTTATGACTAATAATTGGCTAAGGTATAGAAAGTCACCTCATATTTTTTTACTTAAAAATGAAATCTAAAATAATAAAAATGGTATATATTTCAATGGCATAAATTTATTTTATAAATTGGTTTTTTATTGGCATTAAAAAATTAACTTATTGGTTGTCCAATTTTAACAAAATTGGCTGACAAATAGATTCTAATTGGTTAGTATTGATTTTTCGAAAGAAAGCTCTGCTAAAGTCAAAATCGTGACAAATTCGTTGGTAAAGGTAAGCTCGCATCACAAGTAATTGTGTAATAGGACAGCCTGCATTAGCTGAACACTTGGATGAGCGCCTTTCATAATCACAATGACACACCTCAAAATATTTAGGAGTTAGACATGACAAAACCTACTATTGGCTTTATAGGCCTAGGTCTCATGGGCGGAAATATGGTTGAGAATCTATTAAACAAGGGCTTTGAGCTTTTTGTAATGGATCTTAATAAAGAAGCAGTGGCCGCGGCCGTTGCCAACGGTGCTACAGAAGCCGCATCAGCGGCAGAGTTGGCAGCCGCCAGCGATATTATTATGCTCAGCGTCACCACCTCTAAGGTCGTCGAAAGTATCGTCTATGCAGAGAAAGGTATTTTAAGCGGTATTAAAGCCGGTGCAGTATTGATTGACTTTGGTACTTCTATTCCAGCCTCTACTCGTAAAATAGGTGCAGACTTAGCCAAGAAAGGCGCGGGTATGATTGATGCTCCGCTCGGACGCACCCCAGCTCATGCTAAAGACGGCCTCTTAAACATCATGGCTGCCGGCGACCAGGCGACCTTTAATAAGGTTAAGCCGGTGCTAGATCAGCAAGGCGAAAATGTGTTTTACCTTGGTGCCCTAGGGGCCGGACATACTACTAAACTGATTAATAATTTCATGGGTATGACCACTGTTGCTGCTATGTCGCAAGCCTTTGCAGTTGCTGATCGTGCTGGGGTAGACCGTCAGCAATTATTTGACATTATGTCTACTGGCCCATCGAGCTCACCATTCATGCAGTTTTGTAAAAATTACGCCGTTGATGGGGTGAGCGACTTAGGCTTTTCAATTGCAAATGCGAATAAAGATTTAGGTTACTTCTTAGAAATGGTAAAAGATCTTGGCACTCGAGCAGAAATCGCAGAAGGCACGTCAGCCAACCTAAATGCTGCGGTAGATGCCGGTATGGGTAACGGTAACGTACCTGAAATTTTCGATTATTTTCTTTCTCTGAATAAATAAATATTGAGCCCGTAGTCTGAAACTGCGGGCGAACATTACTCACAAATCTGAGGCTTACGCCTCTGTTTTCGTCTAAAAGGTACTTATAATGAGTCAAAGTAAACACTTTTCATTTGGCAATGAAACCGAAATTGAAGATATTGGTGGTGGCTTAAAACGACAAATGCTTGGTTATAACCACGAGTTAATGGCCGTGAAAATCTGGTTTGATAAAGGCGCAGAAGGCTATGTTCACGCCCATCGGCACTCGCAAGTTTCTCATGTTGTTGAGGGCGAGTTTCATGTCAATGTAGATGGTGTGATCAAAGTTTTAAAAGCTGGCGACAGTTTTTTTGTGCCGCCACATGTTGATCATGGCGCAGTATCACCTACAGGCGGCATCTTAATCGACACCTTTAGCCCTGCCCGCGAAGACTTTGTCGACGATTTATAGCATGCTATGCGCAATTTTAAATTGGTAATATCAACAGGCATTAATTGGTTGACTTAAAGCGCAACAATTGGTTACCATCTGGTTAGAATTCACAATTTGATAACAAATCAAAGCATGAGATTGCTAAAACACTCTAGCCTTTGATTTTATGGAGACCATAGATGTTGATGACCGGTAAAGTAGTAATTGTTGCTGGTGGTGGCCGAGATATCGGCGCTGCCTGTGCAATTGAACTCGCTGAGCAAGGCGCTTCAGTTTTGCTTACCTACCATTCCAGTGCTGATGGTGCAAATGCAGTTGTTGCAAAAATCAGTGCCGCAGGCGGCACTGCTATAGCCGTGCAGGCTGATCTGACTAAGCCCGATGATGTCAATTTGACGGTCAGTACTGCTCTCGACACTTTTGGTAAAATTGATTCTCTAGTGCATGTTTCTGGCGGTTTAATTGCACGCAAGACCATATCCGAAATGGATTTGAGCCACTGGAACAAGGTCTTAGAAGTCAACCTAACTTCCCTTTATCTTATGACGCATGCCGTGATCCCGCATTTGTCTGAAGGTGGCAGCATCGTAACATTCGCGTCGCAAGCAGCGAGAGACGGCGGCGGTCCTGGAGCCGTTGCATATGCGACGTCAAAAGGTGCGGTGATGACTTTTACTCGCGCTTTAGCAAAAGAGCTAGGTTCATCGGTACGAGTCAATAGCGTTTGTCCTGGCATGATTAGCACCGGCTTCCACGATACCTTTACCAATGATTCAGTTAGAACAAACGTGGCGGCTGCAACCGCTTTAAAGCGAGAAGGTAAAGCCGAAGAAGTTGCTAAGTTGGTTGCGTTTTTGACCAGTCCAAATTCTTCATATATGACCGGCACGAATATAGATATTAATGGTGGCTTACTGTTCTCGTGATCAGAATTTAGGCCTAAATCACCATCATTGCTCCCAAAAGGACATTACAAAAAGCATGGATGCTATTTTTTCTTTTCAATTACAAAGGCTATTTGCATGAAAAAGCTTACACGTATTGTGTCGTTCTACTTCGCGAGTTTTGTGCTTGCAATCACTATGTCTACAGTGCTTTTTGGCTGCAAACAAACGTCTAATGCTCTGCTCGACTCCGGCGATTATTCTGCCGATACTAACGGCGTGCTAGTCAAAACAATTGAAGAGTATGAAAGTGCAGCGAGTAACTTAGGCCCCGGCGACACCATAGTCATGGCAAACGGCGTATGGCGCGATGCTGAAATTTTGCTCAAAGGTGAGGGGACTGAAGGTAAGCCAATTAGATTGATGGCGCAAACCGAGGGTAAAGTAATTTTATCAGGTCAATCCAGCTTGAGTTTACAAGGGCGATATTTAGAAGTATCTGGGCTGGTATTCAAGGACGGTTACAGTCCGACCGGTGTGGTGATTGCTTTTAGGGGAGAGTCCTCTAAATACGCCTATCACTCAAGGGTGACACGTACTGTTATTGATGGCTTTTCGAACCCTGATAAGTTTAATTCAGATTCTTGGGTTGCTCTGTTTGGCAAACATAACCGTTTTGACCATAATCATTTAGTGGGTAAAAGCAATGCCGGCGTCACCATGGCAGTTAGGCTCAACTCATTGGAAAGCCAAGAAAACTACCATAGAATTGATTATAACTATTTTGGGCCAAGGCCGATTTTGGGCTCTAATGGCGGCGAAACCTTGCGTATCGGAACCAGCAAATATTCACTAAGCAACTCATTTACTACCGTAGAAAACAACTACTTTGACCGAGCAAATGGCGAAGTTGAAATAATTTCTAACAAATCGGGCAGCAATAGCTTTAAAAATAACGTTTTTTTTGAATCTCGCGGCACCTTAACCTTGCGCCATGGCAACAATAACTTAGTTGAAGGGAATGTCTTTCTGGGTAACGGGAAAAGTCACACTGGTGGTATACGCGTAATCAATGCTCAGCAAACTATTCGCAACAATTATATGGAAGGTCTCACGGGGATAAGATTCGGTGGCGGCTTTGTCATTTTAAACGGTGTGCCTAATTCGAGTATTAATCGCTATCATCAAGTAGATGGTGCAATCATTGAAAACAACACCATCGTTGGCGTAAGTAACATCAATCTAGCCGCTGGTAGTGATGCAGAGCGCAGTGCGGTGCCTATTAATAGTACCTTTAAACGCAACTTGGTAGTAAACGAATCTAGCCACCCATTTAAAATATTTGACGATGTTTCAGGGATTGTGTTTGCTGAAAACATAAGTACCTTGGCCGTGCCAGATACAATTGCATATGGTTTTGATGTGCAAGATGTTCAGCTCACCCGCAACGCAAATGGTTTATTGACAAGTGATATTGCGCTCTCAAAGCAAATCGGTGCTAGCTTGTTGGCCTTGCCAGTTAACAAAGACGACGTCGGCGTAAGTTGGTATCCAAAGCCAGGCCCGGTGGCAGAGTTTAATTCAGGTGATGTGGTGAAAGTTGCTACAAGCCAAGCATTAATGGATGCACTAAGTGAAGCAAGCTCAGGTGATCGAATAGAGCTTGAATCGGGCAACTACTCTTTAAATAAGCAGTTGCAAATTAGCACTATGGTTACGATTGCAGGTGCGGAAAATAGTGATGTAACTTTATTCCCAATGCGCTCCTTAACGTTCGAAATTGTCGATGGCGGTAGCTTATCTTTAGAAAATCTTGATATTAATGGCGAAAAATCTCCCGACTCGGCCGGTAATGTACTCATTCGAAATTCTCGTACGCCTACCTTGTTAAACTATCGTTTGGCCATTATTGGTGTAAACATTAGCAATCTTGACGTGAATCATTCCGCGCATGTTTTTGATTCCGGCTACAGGAGCTTAGCGGATGATATCCTCATCAAGGACAGTACCTTTACAAATATCACCGGTGATATTTTACGTTTGAATAAAGAGCAAGACGACCTCGGCATTTACAACGCGGAATACGTCACTTTCCAAAATTCGAGCTTTGATAATGTGCAAGGCGCCATAGCAAAAATATATCGCGGTGGCACTGATGAAAGCACCTTCGGCCCCCATTTCTTGTTTACGAATAACACCTTGAGCAACATTGGATTGGGTAAGCGTAATAAGTCGGGTGCTTCTATCTATCTGCATGGCGTTCAAGATACTGACATGATTGATAACACTTTTAATAGCAGTGCAGACATCATTATCGAGCATACGGTGGGTGAGCCACAGACATTAATTCAAAATAATCGCTTTAATGATGTGAAATTGCCGCTCGTGACCGAAGTATTCACCAAGGGTGAGTCGACAGCTGTATTGATTGATAATATTGAGGAAAGTTTATGAGTCTTATTAGGAAAGTTATTGGCATCGTGTTTGTATCGTGCAGCGTTGCTTCATTTAGTTCGGCAGTTGCAGCGGAATCGGCTTATCTTTTAGAGAGTGCCGACCAAGTTGCTGCAATGCAGCTTGCTATTGCCTCGCCTGGACGTTTTACAGATGAGTTTAACAAGCAACGTCAACGCATAGATGCGATCTTAGATGCGCTCATAAACATACCGGTCCCTGCAGATGCGGGAGGCGGTTATACACATGAAGTGCATAAGCAAAATTATGTAAATATGAGAATGGCTGGTCGTTTGTATTTGCTTACGCAAGATGACAAATACCTGAATTATGTAAAAAGTCATCTTAATGGCTATGCCGCCATGTACCCAAGCTTGCCTTTGCATCCTAAAAAGAAAGAGCAAACACCGGGTAAGTTATTTTGGCAAAGCTTAAATGAAGCGATGTGGCTAGTGCACGTTATTCAAGCCTATGACGCCGTGAAAGACTCGCTCAGTGCACAAGAGCAGCAATACATAGAAACACAGCTTTTTGAACCGATGGTCGACTATTTATCTGAGCAATCACCTGACACTTTTAACAAAGTACACAATCACGGCACGTGGGCAACCGCTGCAGTCGGTATGTCAGGTTACGTGTTAGACAAACCTGAGTGGGTTGAAAAGTCCTTATATGGTTTAGACTTGTCTGGTAAAGGCGGTTTTATGCGTCAGCTAGATGAGCTATTTTCACCACAAGGTTATTACAACGAAGGGCCTTACTACCAGCGTTTTGCCTTACTTCCCTTTGTCATTTTTGCGCAGGCGATCGACAACAACGAGCCTGAGCGTAAAATTTTTGAACATAGAGATGAGATCCTGACTAAAGCCACGAACGCGACCGTTCAGTTAAGCTATGGCGGTTTGTTTTTTGGGATTAACGACGCAATAAAAGATAAAGGTATCAACACCATCGAATTGGTTCACGGAATTGCGATTGCCTATAATCTTGATCCGCAAAGTGGTTTACTTAAGATTGCCGAGGAGCAAGATACAATTTTGCTAACAGGTTATGGCCTATCGGTAGCGCAGGCGCTAGACGAGCAAAAGCAAACGGCTTACCCTTTTGAGTCAATCGTCTTCTCTGATGGGCTCAATGGTGACGAAGGGGCATTGGTAGTGTTGAGACAAAATCAAAGTGAAGCGCACCAAACCTTAGTGTTTAAGGCAACTTCACAGGGTCTTGGTCACGGGCACTTCGATAAGCTCCATTACATGTTTTATAACCAAGGCAAAGAGATTGTCTATGACTATGGTGCAGCTCGCTTTTTAAACATAGAAGCGAAGTATGGTGGCCATTACCTGCCAGAAAACAACGCTTATGCTAAGCAAACCATTGCGCACAATACTCTAATAGTAGATGAGACGAGTCATTTTGATGGCAACACATCTACCGGTAATAAATATCATCCAGATATGCTGTTTACGGAGCTTGATGAGCATCTACAAATATCTTCAGCGAGCATGAGTAATGCTTACGACAATATTGTGTTTGATAGAACGATGGCATTGGTGAATGCACCATCAGGTAAAATATTTGTGATAGATATTCTTAATGTTGATTCACAAGGGCAGCATCAATATGACTTGCCAGTACATTTTTACGGGCAGTATATAGACAGCAATGTTGCGATGAATGCCAATACTACAACGCAGTCGCCCTTAGGCAGTCAAAATGGCTATCAGTACTTATGGTTGCAAGCCCAAGGTAAGCCAGTAGATGAGCTAGCGCGAGTGACATGGCTGAAAGACAGTACTTTTTACAGTCATTCTACGGTAGTTGAAAATGGGCAAGAATTACTGATGGTGCGCATTGGTGCCAATGATCCCAACTTCAACTTAATTGCTAATCAAGCCCTAATTAATCGCGTTAAAGGCGCGGGGGATCATCAGTTTTTAAGCGTGTTAGAAGCACACGGTGAATACAATGGCGCAAAAGAGTTCACGCGAGATGCCGCAAGCCAAATCACTGAGTTAAGAGATGTGAGCAACGAAACTTCTGAGGGATTAACGTTGATCAAGATTAGCTTTGGTGAGGCTGAACAATATGTGTTGGCAATCAATGCAAACGCAGCCAATGAACAAAGTAAAATGACCTTTGAATATGCCGGAAGCAATCATGTTATCACGGGTAATGCGGAGCTGTTGCAGCTTGCAAACTAAAAGTGGTCAAGGCGTAGCGTAAGCAAGGCCTTAGTCTTGCAGCAACACATACTAAAAAGGCTTGCCTGATTATCAGAGCAAGCCTTTTTATAGCGTTAAATAAAAACGCTTAGGATATCGCTATCGCCTGCTGACAAGCTCTTGTGATCGCATCCCACTGCTTGTTCTCTACCGCCGACTTTGGCACCATCCAAGTGCCGCCAACAGCGAATACATTTGGTTGCGCAAGATACGCGGCTTGATTGTCGGCATTTATTCCGCCGGTCGGACAAAACGATAAATCACCGAACAAGGAAGACACGGCTTTCAACATACCAACGCCCCCCGAAATTTCTGCAGGGAACAACTTCATTTGTTCAAACCCTAATTCAAGCAAGCACGCAATATCACTCAAGCTCGATACCCCGGGTAGACAGGGTTTGCCGCAGTTAGCTAGGGCGGCGCTTAAGGTCGGCGTTACCGCAGGCGTCACGATAAAGTCAGCACCCGCTTGTAAGGCGTCATCAAGCCGCGCTGTGTTGTAAACCGTGCCGATTCCTAGCACTAACTCAGGGAAGTTGCGCTTAATTTCGATGGCTAAATTAAGGGCCTGTTGGTTTCTTAGGACTACCTCTACCACATTTAAACCGCTTTTTTGCATTGCTCGGGTTACTTCTAGGCCATCTGCTATCGATTCAGCTTGAATGATCGGCAGCAGGCGCTGCTCAGAGAAAATACCTTTTATTGTTTCTAATGATTGCATGCTTTTTCCGTTTTCTATTTTTATAATGATTTTACTTAATTCGTTTTGATTAATTCGCAGCAACTACGCCTAATCAGGAGAGCTTTGCGCTTGCACAGCTTGATACAATTGAAGCGTGTGCAACACTATCGCGCTTAGTATTGTTAATGCATAAAACCACACTGCTATTTGGGGCTGTAACTAGATATTGCTTGCATAAACAGTGGCTTGGGCATTATGGCTCCGCGTGTTTCGATCACTTTCATTGCCGCATAGTTGGCCATAAGAACCGACTCTTTTGGCGTCTTTCCGCTGAGCCTTGCGCCAATATAGACACCGTTAAACGCATCTCCCGCGGAAGTGGTATCAACCACATTTGAGCTGCGCTCTATCTCAATAACTTTAGCGCCCTCTGGCGAAATAACGTGGACAGGGTCATGCCCTTGTTTAATGACTAATTCTGTAAAGTCATAATCTCGACAAAAGTCGATGCAGGCCTCTATAGAATCAATGCCATATAAAGCTTTAAAGTCGTCTAATCCCGGCAACAACCAGTCGCTTTGTTGATAGGCAATTTCAAACTGTGCTTTGGCCTCGCTCGCATCACCCCAAAGTAAGGGGCGATAGTTAGGGTCAAAAATTAAGCTTACGCCTTTGGCTTTTGCGGACGCTATAAACTGCCAAAACTTCTCTCTTTCAACATTATCTAAGATTGCAAGCGTGATGCCCGAAAAAAATATGTAAGCAAATGGATAGTCGCTATCTTCTTTTACTATATCTGGAAGTGAGCTCATCATGCGCTTTGCGGCACTATCATTGCGCCAGTAAATGAAAGAACGCTCACCATCTTCATCATTAAGGACCATGTAAGCGCCCATATGCTTATTTGACGACAAACCGATGTAAGAGGTGTCTATATCTTCACTTTTCACTTGAGAGATAAAGTCGTTGCTGAGCTTGTCTTGCCCAATGGCGGTCATAAAGTGCACCCGATTGCTTGGGAATGCTCTTTTTATGTAAACGCTCGTATTGTAGACATCGCCAGCGAAAGAGGTTTTTAATGAACCACTGTGTGTGGATACTAGCTCTAACATTGGTTCACCAATGAAAAGCAAATTCTCACGTTTAGTCATAGCGTTGCCTTATTTGAATGGTTTGAAAAAACGAGTGCTCAGCTGCCGCTCCAAACTCTGCGTAGTTAATTTACTTTTTGATTATTGGGTGTAAACTCAAGCATCTTGCACATAACACTTAATTAGCGTTAAGAGGTCAAGCCTACTTACAAGCAAAAAATAGACGCATATGTAATCAATATTTAGGATGAGTGTCAAACCATTTTTACCAAATGACATTACCAAAAGCATAAGAATTGGTAATATTAAACTAAAATGGTCTATGCACGGCGTTTAATAATTGCAGTTTTAATTGTATCATCAGGTTTGGCTATATCAGATGTAAAACAAAGCAAACTCAATTGGTGTTATCATCAGACAAGTAATTATACTGTTTTTACGTTTAGCTAAATTTTATTCAAAACGCGCCACATAATTGCGCGTAGTTAGAGCAAGGGTAACAAAATGAAGAATCGTCGGATGTTTTGGCAGATAGCTGAAAAAATAGAAGGTTTAATTGAATCAGGCTTGTATCCTCCTGGCAGTCGCTTGCCCCCAGAGCGAGAGTTAGCAGAAACCTTTAATGTTAGTCGGCCAACCATCAGAGAAGCGATTATTGCGCTAGAAGTAATGCAGCGCGTTGAGGTTAAAACAAGCTCTGGTGTTTATGTGCTTGAGAGCGTCAATGAAAAAGAAAAAGAAAGCGCAGCAAATGTGAGCGCTTTTGAACTCACGCAGGCTCGCGCGTTGGTTGAGGGTGAGGCTGCAGCGCTCGCTGCTATGTCGATTACTGAGCCAGAGTTAGATGCCTTGCAAAAAACCTTAGATGCCATGGAAAGTGGTATCGATGCTGAAAAAGCAGACAGAGAATTCCATCTTATTATTTCGAAGGCCACCAGAAACAATGCAATCTTAATTGCGGTAGAAAAGTTTTGGCATTTAAGAGACTCTCAGGCGCATATAAAAATAGCGTATTCCAGTGTGTGTAGCCAATCAGACAAGGATCGCCTTGAAGAGCATCGAGCGATATACTGCGCTCTTAAAGCACACGATACGCAGGCTGCAAGAGTTGCCATGCATGCGCATTTTCATCGCTTAATTAACTCATTGTTTGCAATGAGCGAAGCCAATGCCCTAGAAGAAGTTCGTAAAAAATCAAACCAAACCCGCGACCTATATTCATTAAAGCATTTGGTTGGTTAGCGCTTAATTTTTATTTGAAGCGATTCTAATGCCCGCATTTTTGCGGGCATTTAATTAATTTGTTGTTTGTGCAAGCTTTTGTGCACACAAATGCCTTGTTGTTTCCAGACTTTCTCTCAAATAAACCACTCTGAAGCTTTTCTTTTGTTATTGACTGCTTGTCTCGGTTTATACGCTAATGTGCAAATTTTGATAAGCGCGGTGTTAGCTACTAAGAATAAACCGCTTACTTTCTATTCTGTTGAATACTTCATTGTATTTTTAAACATTGATTGGTAATATCAAATTTACTTTTTGGTAACAACAAGATTATAAATTGGAAATAATCTATATATCCTTAGCGTTGCCAACTTATCTACAGCTAAAAGAGTCATAAGATGCCAGTTCATTATAAGATCCTACTATCCATACTCTTATTGGGGACCCTAGTCTCAAGCGCTGTTTTGCTATCAACGTCTCAAGTTGATTCAAAACTAACACTTCGCTTGGGGCATGCAGTCGATTTGGAACACGCAGTGCATAAATCATTGGTATATTTTCAACAGCAATTGAATGAAATGTCTGATGGTCAAATCGAGCTAGAAATATACGCCAGCGGCCAACTAGGCACAGAGCGCGATCTCATCGAATTGCTGCAGATTGGCAGCTTAGCAATGGCCAAAGTCTCCGTGGGTCCACTTGAAGCATTTGTTCCCGAGATGAAAGTATTTAGCTTGCCGTATGTTTTTGATGATGAAGCGCACTTTTGGAACACCATTAACAGCGACTTAGGAAACGAACTTTTATTGTCACCATTGGCGGTAGATTTGCGTGGACTTGCATTTTTTGACGCCGGCAGTCGAAGCTTTTATACCTGTCCAAAGCCAATTAGCTCTCCAGACGATTTAGCCGGTATGAAAATTCGCACTATGAAGAGTCAATCGGCGGTTGCCTTGATGAGAGAGCTAGGTGCTTCTGCGACCCCCATTTCATTTGGTGAGCTTTACACCGCATTGCAGCAAGGTGTGGTAGATGGTGCTGAGAATAGCCCAATTACTTACTATAAGGCTCGTCACTACGAAATTTGTAAAAACTTTACCTTAGACGAGCACAATACTATTCCGGGTATTGTGATGTTCAGCGAAAAGGTTTGGTCTGGTTTAAGCGCCGAGCAACAAAACTTGCTGAAAGCGGCCATTAAGAAAACGGTAATATTTCAACGCAAATTATGGGCAAGTGACACGCAGGTCGCTTTAGACGCTTTAAAAGCCGCTGGGATTAACATTATTTATCCTGATAAGGCGCCGTTTCAAGAGCGTGTGCAAGAGTTTAAAGACAGTTTTTCTGGAACTCCCGTCGGCGACATCTTAGATAAAATCGAGGCAAAACGATGAGTGCTTTTAATCGAGCTTTGAATGTATTAGACGCGTTGTTAAACCGTTTTTTACAATTTTTGTTAATCACCGTTACTGTTGCAGTGACATGGCAGGTTTTTTCTCGATACGTGTTAAACGATCCTAGTTCATTTACGGAAGAGCTCGCACGATTTCTGCTTATTTGGATTACCTTATTAGGCTGTGTGCTGGCCTATCGCCATAACAACCATCTTGGTCTAGACATGATCTACAGCCAAGCCAGTGAGCCTTATCGCAAAGTAATGTATTTTATTATTCATGGTTGTGTAGGGTTATTTGCGGTGTGCGTAATGATCATAGGTGGGTATCTGTTAATGAATATGACCGACAAACTTGGGCAATCGTCTCCTGTGATGGGCATAGAGATTAGCTGGGTTTACTCCGTAGTACCGCTGAGTGGAGTCTTAATTTTGATATATTCGCTGAACGCGCTTATTTTTCCGCAATCCATTCCCGACGCTCTAGAGGAGTAGAAACAATGACCGTTATATTTTTACTGTGCATTTTCTTTTTACTACTCTTTTTAAATGTACCTATTTCATTCGCGATTGGATTGTCAACGCTCTTGTTTATGGTCACTGCAATTGACTTTTTCCCGGCAGTTGCCACCGTCGCTCAACGCATGACCAACGGCGTTAATAGTTTTGCGCTAATGGCCATCCCATTTTTTATTTTGTCGGGTCAAATTATGGCTCAGGGCGGAATAGCAAAAAGATTAATTAATTGCGCGATGGCTCTGCTCGGTGCTTTGCCCGGTGGTTTGGCGCTGGTCAATGTATTGTCTTGCACCCTATTCGGGGCGATTTCAGGTTCGGCGGTTGCGGCTACCTCGGCTATTGGCAGTTTTATGGTGCCGCAGATGAAAAAGGCGGGCTATAGTCCTGAGTTTTCAGCATCTATTACCGCTGCAGCTTCAACTACTGGTTTATTAATTCCACCCAGTAATATTTTGATCATATATGCGATTGCAAGTGGTGGAGTGTCTATATCAGCCCTATTCTTAGCGGGCTACATCCCAGGTTTACTGGTTGCTTTAGTCTTGATGATATTCTGCGTTATTTATGCAAAACACAAAGGATTCTCTGCGTCAGAGCGCCTACCTTTGAAGGTTGTGGCGATGCATGTTTGGCAAGCTGTGCCGAGCTTGGCGCTGATATTTATTGTGATGGGTGGTATCATTAGCGGTGTGTTTACGCCTACCGAAGCCGGTGCTATCGCGGTGCTTTATGCCCTTGCTTTAGCGGCGGGAGTCTATCGAGAGGTAGACATGGCTAAGTTCAGTGTGATCCTGACTAAAACAGTTGAAACAACAGCAATAGTGCTATTTTTGATAGCTACCTCATCAGCATTATCGTGGGTCTTGTCCTATGAGAATATTCCACAAGAACTCACCAACGCCTTGCTTACCATTAGCGAAAACCCATTGATGATTCTGCTCATTATCAATTTAATCTTGCTGCTGATTGGCGCATTTATGGATATGACGCCGGCGGTCTTAATCTTTACTCCGATATTTTTACCCATTGCGGTGTCACTCGGTATTGATCCACTGCAGTTTGGTATAATGATGATCTTGAATTTATGTATTGGCCTGTGCACTCCACCGGTGGGCGCAATCCTGTTTGTAAGTTGTGCAGTTTCCAATACTAAAATTGAGAAGATGGTTAAGCCGATGTTGCCCTTATATGTCGGCATGATAGTAGTGTTAATAATGGTCACGACGTTTCCATCAATTAGTACCTATCTACCGGGCTTGCTTGCGCCTTAAATTTTTTTGCAAGACTGTCGCTCCTCTAATGAACAAGGCACCGTTATCTATGTATTGCGGTGTCCTCTTCATATTACACCCTATCAAAGCTGATAGTTAAAGGTTGCGTTAGTCAGGCTCCTGCTCAATTAGTTGTACTTCGATATGCTGGGATATAGGATAAACCGGCGGGCCAAATTGGTTGCTCACCGCAACATCAGCAGCATCACGACCATAACCAATTGCCACATATCCACCGGTAAGTTCAGTTTGGGTGGCATCAAATGTATACCAACGGCCACCCACATATGCTTCAAACCACGCATGTAAATCCATCGGGCTCAATTCATATAGGTAGCCAACTACGAGTCGAGCCGGAATGCTTAAGCTGCGGCATAAGGCGATACCTAGATGCGAAAGATCTCGGCACACCCCTGACTGTCTTTGATTTACTTCCACCGCAGAAATTGGAATTTCGCTACTCCCAGGAATGTAGCTAATAGACGCGCGTAACCAAGTTTCAATAGCCCAAACTTGGTCGTAACCCATCTGATAACCGGAGGTAATAGCGCTAGCCATGTCGGTAAATTTTTCTGATTCACAATAGCGGCTTGGTAATAAGTAACTTAGCACGGTATCGGGTAAATTTTGAACCTCAACAAAAGGTGCGCCGGGAGAGCGATCAATATAGTCTGCGGTCATCACATCGGCACTTGTATGCACCGAAAAAGGACCGGGTGGCGCCACTAAACGCTGACAAAGATTGCCGTAGATATCGGTAAATTCATACACCGGTACACTGGGTTTTATTTTATATTCTTCGCGCGCTATCCACTGATGATAACCACTGCGAGGTCGCAACATTAAAATGAAAGGAGTTGGTACATATATGTCGAACGTTAATTCGCAACTCGTGCGTAACCACATGGGTAAAATCCTTATTAATTGAGTAGCGAGGTAAAAGGGCAGCCGGCTAAATTATTTTTGCCGATGCTAAAGTTATATTCACTACTTAGGCTAACATAAAAGAGCTTAATAGCCGCACTGTTTGGACTTAAAACAAGGTCCTTTACCTTGCTTAAGGTCTGCAGTCAGCACAGGTTTTCGTATCTAATGGGAGAGTATAAGAGGGCTAATCGCGTTAAATTTACTGTTAAGCTGCCCTATCAGCATCTAGGGCGCTCAACAGGATTGTACTAACTTGACAAAATATCGAGGGTTTCTTGCATATCATCAAGACGTTTAGTCAAGGCATCGATTTGCTCTTCTAAGCGCTTGATTCTGTTTAGCGCTTCCTCTAAGCCAATGACAGCGCCATTAGGCAATCCGGCGCTTTGAGCGGGCAACGAGCTGTTTGTTCCCCCAGATGCTTGCAAACCTTCGTTACCGCAGAATAAATGCGCATATCGTGCTTCACGCTTGCCGGGCTCACGCGGGAGCTTCACGACCAGAGTGTCACCATTGAAATTACTTAACTCGCTTAAACATGCTTCAAGCTCATTAACGTTGGTAAAGTCAGCAAGCCGATTGGTGCGTGTGCGCAGCTCCCCAGGTGTTTGCGGCCCACGCAGTAAAAGTACGCATATAATGCCGAGCTGCTGAGGACTGAACTTTAAGGAACTAAATTCGGTATTACAAAAGCGGTGCTTATATTTGACTACCCGACTGCCGCTGCTTTGGTGTTCAAACAGCAGGTTTTTATCAGCCAGTTCATCAAGGATGTTTTGCACATCGCTTTCAGTTAATTGCATGATGGGCTCTCGGCTACTTTTTTGGTTGCAGCCTAAGGTCAATGCATTTAGCGATAGTGGATATTGGTCTGGCGTGGTGATTTCTTTTTCTATCAACACACCAATCACACGGGCTTGATCAGAACTCAATTGGATAAGCAAAATTTGTCTCCTCTTAGCGCAAAGTAGCAGATAATTCGACGCTCACTGGACAATGATCTGAGCCATGAATGTCGTTATGAATGCCTGCCCCAGATATTTGTGTACTCAACTGCGGTGAAACTAAAAAGTAATCTATTCTCCATCCTACATTACGCTCACGTGCACCGGCCCTGTAGCTCCACCAGCTGTATTTAACGGTATCGGGGTGCATATGTCTAAAGGCATCGATGTAGCCGGCAGCGGTGAGCTTATCAATGCCGTCTATTTCTTGTTGCGTATACCCTGCGCTTTTATTGTAGTTGGCTTTTGGGCGGGCTAAGTCGATGTCTTTGTGAGCGACGTTTAAATCACCGCACACTATCACGGGCTTTTGCAGCTCGAGGTCTTTGATATAGGCTAAAAAGTCTGTATCCCACTGCTGGCGATAAGTTAAACGTCTCAAATCATTGCCCGAGTTAGGTGTATACACAGTCACTAAATAAAAGTCGGTGAACTCAGCACAAGTGACGCGGCCCTCTTGATCATGCTCTGCAATGTTGATATCAAGCGTTACATTGGTCGGCTTCACCCGTGAAATGATGCTCGTGCCTGAATAGCCTTTTTTGACCGCCGAATTAGTATAAATATGGTATCCATCAAGCTCTTCTAAAGCCTCGGCTACCTGGTCATCTTGTGCTTTGGTTTCTTGTAGGCATAACACATCACAATCTAATGCCCTAAGCGACGCAAAAAAGTCTTTTTTGATGGCCGCTCGAATGCCATTAACGTTCCAAGATACAAGCCTCATATTATTCTCCGCAAAAGTAACGTTAAGTATGTTTTGCGGTATTGTATCGTATCCAATTTAATTTTTTGCCACTATCAGATTTCTACCGTCTTCTTTAGCTTGATATAGGTTTTCGTCCGCTTTTGCTAATAGACGTTTTGCTTCGTCTTGATCGCTAACTAAGGCGCCTGACAAACCAATGGAAGTCGTAAATGAAATAGTATGCTCGTGGCTTTGCACTTTTAAGGCTTGTACGGCATCTTTTAGTTGATGCAGTGCTAAAGCAACATTGCTATGTGAATCGATACTAGCTAAAGCAAACTCTTCGCCTCCGTAGCGACAAACTATGTACTCAGGGTTTTTAAACTTTTCGGCTAAAATTTTTGCAAAGGCTTTAAGGCAGTCGTCTCCTGCCATATGCCCATAGGTATCATTCACTTTTTTGAAGTTGTCCAGATCAATGAGGGCTAAATGTAATTCGATATTTTTTGTATTTGCAATATCAATAAAATCGTCTAGTTTATTTTCAAAAGCATAGCGATTTGGTAAGCCTGTTAGTCCGTCGACATTCGTTTTTTGCTCTAGCTCACGCCCGGTTTTGTCAAGAAGTACTAAAACTTCTTCGAGTTGAATGGTCTGTGCCTTGACCTCTTTTTCAAGCTCAATTTGAGCGTTCTTTTTTAACGCAACCACTTCATCTTTTGATTTAATGGCTGCTGCTTGTTCTGCAATTGCGATTTTTCGATGATTTGATTCCGCATCAATATTTGCCTTATGTCGATATATCAATGCGACTGCCATAATTTGTGTTTGTAAATAAAAGCCGATAATGATTGGAAAAATGGGCTGGATTGGTAAGGTAAAAAAATTAAGTCTATCTAATACAGCAACACACACTGATACAAATATAACGGCCCAGATAAGTGTTGAAATTTTGGCGTTTTCAATTTTTTTGATGGTCAGCGTTAGCATTAATAGAAACATGACCACGCCGCACACAGAAATAAGCAATATTGCAAATTTTATAATGCTGACATCGCGGGTAATAAGCAGGGCCAGGATGGTTATGCCGAAAAGATAAATTAGCCCAGTTACTACTTGGGCATAGTTTTTGGGGATAGTATTGAAAATCGATAGGGTAAATTTGGCCAATATCCCAAGGCTCAGGCATGCCGATATTGTGGCAGAAACAGACTGGAAGCCGATGTTATCTGTCCACAGCATCTGATATCCAAGGCTGGTCAAAGAGACGATGTGAAAGGAAAAGCTGATCAGAAAACAAGCAAACCAAAATGCGCCTCGCTGGCGTGTCGTCGAATACATTAAAATGCTGTAGCACGTTAGTGCAAATACATACCCCAGTAATATTGCGATAAACAGCACTACTGTGTCATTAAAATTGAGAAAATCGTTTACCGTCCATAAACTCATTTCCAGATTAATGCTTATATTTGAGCTACCCTGAATATACACTGTGTAATCGCTGATATTCGGCGGTAATGGAATAATTGCGCTTGGCAGCGAAACGGGTCTGTTGCTAAATGAAACAGCGTCGCCAACCGCGATTGGGTCGGTAATGACTTTTTCTGAACCTTCTTTATGCACAAAGTACACAACAAAACTATCGAGTAGTGGGTCGTTTACTCTGATGAGACTGTCTTGAAAAGACGCCTCAATGGGTGGTTTGAATTTAATCCATACTTGTTCAGTTGAGCCGGGGAACACCAATGTATTGGTCGGCACCCAGTCACGGTCGGCGGCATTAATTGCTTGCTCAAAATCAATATTACGGCCGGGTAACTGTAGTTGATAGTATTGCTCGACGACAAATGAACCTGTGGATTGCAAGCTTATATGATAAATAGCATAGCAGGACATAAATGTGCTTGTTAACGCGATAGCATAAATTAGCCAGTTTCTTGTGGAACTATAGCGGCTCTTTTGTAGCGGCTTAGATGCCCTTAGCATTCATCTACCCTCACTAAATTTCGGCCATCATTTTTTGCTTGATACAGCATTTTATCTGCACAGGCGAATAGGCTAGATGCACTAGTGCTTTGGCTAATAATGCCGGAGCAACCTCCTGCGCTCACAGTAAAAGACAGTTTCTGGCCTTCAAAGCGAATAATTTTGCGCTCTGCGGCAAGCCTGACGCTTTCTAAAATTTTCGATAAACCTTGGGCATCGGTATTTGGCAATACTAATACAAATTCCTCGCCCCCATAGCGGCATATAATATCGGTAGGGCGCTTTACTAATTGTTTGAGGGTCGCAGCGAAGCTTGTTAAGCAATGATCACCGCATAAATGACCGTAGTTGTCATTTACCCGTTTAAAGAAATCAATGTCTATCACCGCAACTGCTAAAGGTACTTTTTCTCGAGCGCTTCTTGATGCTTCGTTATGGTAGTGTTCATCAAAATAATGCCGGTTCATCAGTCCAGTTAGGGTATCTTGTGAACTGAGTGCTGTGAGTACTTGATTCCTTTCTGCCAGCTTATAGAGGGTTTTACTTAATTCTATTTTGCGCTCGGCAATGCGGTTTTTCAGGTCGAGTTCGTTTTCAGTTTGTTGAACGATGAGTTCATCTCGAGCGCTAATCGCTTCTTCTTGTTTTGCCATAGCCAGTATCTTTGCGTTGGTAACGTTGGTCGTTTGTTCGTTGTATTTAACCGCTAAAGAAAATGACAATAATAGCGCCTCTAGAATCCCGCCTACTGCAAGCATGTATGCACCGTTGATATCGGTATTTAAGATCCCCGCAGATTGCAGCGCTACCATCATGCCCGCAAACAGCAGTACCGCCCATGAACTGCAATAAAGTTTGTGGACTAAGGTGCCGGAAAACGCGATGTATAGACCGCTAAGAAATACAATCGGTGCTGCAACAATAAGTATCAGCAGAAAGCTAGGAAGTACTATTGAATATGGTAGGACAAAACAAGCAAGCACAATCAATCCAAAAACGACAATGATGGATTTGTGAAGCTTGTAAAGACGTAGTGATTTTTCTTTAAGGTTTAGTAAACCAACCGACAGACTTAAAATAGACATCATCGTCAAGCTAACAAATAGCACCACGCTATATTCTTGTAGCCATAAGTTGTTGGGCCACAAAAATTGAAAGCCAAAACCATGTAGACTTGCCACACCCAAGATAACGCTCAAAGAGTAACAAGTGTAAATCAAAAAGTTGACGTTTTTGGTGATTGCAAAGATTGCAAAGTTACTTAAGATCATCGCCAAAATATAGCCAAAAAATAAACCCATAAACCCTTTATACAGGGCAGAGAATTCAACAAATTCTAATTTGTCCCATTTTTCAATTGGGACTTTTAACGAACCGTCGCTGCTGGCCTTGAGCAGCACAAAGACATCTTCTTTTAGCAATGGAATGTCAACAATCAGTTGTTCATGATCCACAGGTCGCTCACTAAATGCTCGCTGATCACCTAGGATATGATAGGAAAGTGGAGAAGGGGAGTGTTCCCCTGCAGTTAAATCTGCATGCTTGAAAAACCAAATTTCAACGGTATCGATTGCCGAGTAACTGATCCTCAAAATACGCTGGCGTTCATTGGTATCTCGCGAAATAATAGCCCTTAACCAGAAGGCCGAGTCGGATAGTCCAAATTCAGGAGCATGGATATCTTGCCAAGCGTCATTTTGCAAGGTCAGAATGCTAGGTATGGTTGCGACCTGCAGTTGGTCCTCAAAGTAGCTTATGGAAAGTTGCTTTGCGTGCTCGTTGCTCTCTTGAGAAATCTTTAACGGGAGAATCGCCAATGCACCAAAAAACAAGACCACTACACTTAGCAGTCCAATAATAGAGCTCGTTTTTTGATTGGCTAATAGATTCAAATTACATCGCTAAGTCACAACGGTTATTAGGCATATCGGCAATACGTGCGCGATATATGAGTATCATTAAACATAATAAGGTGTAATTTGATACGGCAGCTTTTTGGTTTAAGACACTGAAAATCTCATACGGTTGAGACTTTCGGTAGGCTTAAATGCCGTCTGCTAAAAAGGCTTTAACCACGTCTCTGTAGTTTCGACTGACTTTTATTTTTTGATCTGAATTCAACTCCAAAAAGAACTCACCTTTGGTGTGCGGTATTACATTTACCACATAATGCAAATTTACAATGGTAGAGCGATGAACCCGTTTAAACCATTCCGGCTCGAGTTGGCTAAGTAGCTCTTTTAAGGTACTGCGTTTAATGTAAGTTTCGTCATTGGAGTGAATACAGACGTAGTCTCCGGCTGCATCTAACCAGACAATATCAGACTGTTCTAAGAGAATAATTTCGTTCTTTTCTTTGATTACTATTTTTTTCTGAGAATGGTTAACACCCCACACAGTCGAGGACTCTGTGTCGGCTCGGCCTAGGTGTTTGCGCATTGCGCCTATGGCGCCGACGATGTTAGATTTATTTGAGCGGAATATTCTTTCAGACAACCTAAATATTGCTCGCTCAATAGACCTATCGATACGCTCTTGGTCGATAGGCTTTAAGATATAGTCAACGGCATAAACGTCAAAGGCATCGATAGCGTATTGTTCAAATGCGGTTGTAAATACAATTAAGGGAACGGCGTCGTCTTGCAGGCGTTTAACAACACTTAAGCCATCGAGACCCGGCATCTGAATATCTAAAAACATAATGTCAGGAGAAAGGTTCAGTGTCGCTTCTATTGCCTCCCGGCCATTTTTGCATTCAGCAACAATATTAATTAAACCGGTTTTTATAAGCTTTGAGCGCAACAAACCTAGTGCAAGGGGCTCGTCGTCAACGATAACAGCAGAGAGTTGCATATTTATGCTCTAGCGAAACTTCGTTGCGCAGTCTTGCCTTTCTGCTCTGGATATTCCAACGGCATGATAATTTGTGTTCTTATACCACCTAAGTCAGAAGCCGATACCGTCATAGAATAATCGGTGTCGTACAATATCTTTAATCGTTGCTCTGTATTTTTTAAACCTACTCCATTGTTAAAGATATCAACGACCTTGCCATTCTTGCATGCGTCCGGCCCACCACTATCTTCTACGAATAAATGGATCTTTTCATCTCTTACTTCAGCAGAAATTCTTATTTTTCCACCGTGTTCGCATTTTGCGATGGCGTGTTTCATGGAATTTTCAATAATAGGCTGCAGTATCAAACTCGGTACCAAGGCACCTTCGGCGGTTTTTTGGATGTCATATTCAAGTTTCAGACGGTCTTCAAATCGGGTTTTTTCTATTTCCAGATATAAGGTCAAGGTTTCAAGTTCTTTCTCAAGCTTAATTTTACCATCGGGTATATTGTCTAATGAATATCGTAAAAATTGACTAAGATTTACGCTCATCTTTTGTGCTTTTTCATTTTCTTGTACTTCAATTAATGCATTGATCGCATTGAGTGTGTTACATAAAAAATGGGGATTAAGTTGATATCTGAGCATCTCAAGCTGTGCATCTCGAGCAGTCGCTTGTGCCTCCATACGCTTAAATTTTGCCTCACGAGCATTCGCTTCAGCATTAAGCATATCTTTGTTTTTTTCTTGCAGTAAGCGGTAGTACTGAATCCCATAAAATAGCGAGCACCAACTAATAAAAATAAAGATGCTACTGAAAAACCAACCGCCAAAATCTGTCCAAATATGCGCTTCGCCGGTGGTAAGTTCAAAAACATACATTCGAGCCACGGTCCAAGCCAATGAAACCGTTGCCACTAAGACTAAATTGATGACTGATTTTAACCAGAGTTCGGTTTGCCAAAAATGAATAATTGCGTACTGCAGGATAAGTGAGAATAACAAACCAAGCACAGATTGCACCAGCACCGGAACAACATAGTTGACGCTCGCTTGGCTGTACCACAATGTGAGGGTGAAAAAGTTAACAACGAACAAAAACCCCCAGAAGGCAACCTGCCAATAGCGCATGCTGGCATAGTTTGATAAAAACTGGTGCTTGTCGCGTAAGCTTTTAAACATATTTTGACCTAATATTTGTTTTTCTAAGGAAGAAAAATACATGGGTTACGCTCCTGTATATCCCATGTAAAAATATTGGTCAAGATAGTCGGTGCATTTCATTTTGTTCATTCTCTGTCTGTAAAAGTGATTTCAACACACGATAAGCCTTTATTGTTGATACAGGGTTTTGCTTGGAATTCGCACTATAATCAAGGTCACTTCTGAATCGCGGTCAAAAATATGCTGGCTGGTAGCCGTATCAAGTTGGCCATCTTTAGAAAATGAAATAGTATGATCAGCGTGCTCTACGCTTGCCTGTAGCTCATCAATTGAGTCATCTAAACAATAAATAATAGGTACTTGGCACCACGTAAATGCAATCGAATTGTGTGGAACATCCAGTGTCTGCCATTTGTCATTCACGTTGAGATAAGTAAATTCTGAACCTTGCGTCATAAATTCTTGCGCGCGCAATAAAAACGGAGCGAATTGAATACAGCCATTTTGTACTTGGCAACCAAGTTCTCCAAAGCGGGTAATGATCTCTTCTTTCACCTGTCCTGTCATTCCCGGCTGTTGAGCGCCTGCATGCTTTGGTGTATGAGAGTATGGGTCGGTTGGGAATGCGCCGTATTGTTCTGGTGTTTTGTTGTACCCAATTCCCTCGCGTATTTTATAGTAGTAAGCAATTAGCTTGTCTAGCGCAGGATCATTGTCAGCATGAGCTTGCTGCGTCACTTCTAACACGGCCAGTAAGAGTTTTGATATCATATGCCAATATACGCATCCGAGTCCCTCAAAGCCGAACATCCCGCCGCTTCGGCCGGTAAACTGACTATGATTAAAGGTCGATTCGAATAAATTTAATAAGCGTTTTTGTACATTCTCATCTGCTAAATCAGAATAATCTGATTGTGCCTCATTGCATAATGTTGCGAGTGCGTCTGCATTCACAACGTGGCTGTTAAAACGTGCTATCCCATCGGTATCTTGGTAAATAATGCGCGCATCCCCTTGCCTAATCATTTGAGCGATGACAGGAATTTCTTGGATATCTTCTGAGGCAAGCTGGTTTTTATTCATAAAACGAGTTTGCGTGCGATCTGCATATAGCAAAAAGGTATTAATATCAGAGCGATACATGTCGCTGTTAAATAAGGTTTTTAATACTCCGAGGCTTTCACTTGGTGACAGTGCTCCGGAACTCAGAGCTGACACCTGCCCCTCTAACATTGGATAGAGCTTACTCACGGTGAGTGTTTGTTCGGTTACTTTCAGCGTATTGTATGAATGATACAAACCATCAGTATCTCTATTGTGAGCGATGCTGTGACGCACTAGTGCCATTGCTTGATTGAGTAAGTCCATTATTTGCGCTAGCGTAACGATTGTAGTTTTAAAGCTGCCATCGTGACTATAAATGGCATCGCGATAGCGCTGTCCTGCATTACCCATTGTATCCATAAACGCTTTTATTAAGTGAGTTTCTGCGCGTGCTGGTGATAGTTTTGTATTGGTTGTTTGCATACACTCTAAGCTTGATACGAGCCATTCAGCAACCTCATTGGTTATCTCAAATTGCTCGAGTCCAGAAGCTTTTGCTTGCGCTAATATGTCTTGTAAAAATTTAAGGTAACGATGCATGTAGTAAAGTGTAACCATCGATAAACCCTGACCCACCAAGGCGTTATTCGCATCATTCCATTCTGGCCGTTGTGTATTAAGCCAAATGCCTCCATCAATAACTAAGTTGTTTAGTTTAGTAATTAAAGGTACTAGCAGTTTTTCCAATAGCGTCACTTGGTAGACCTGACCTTGCTGATTGAGGACTAATTTACCGTCCGCCCCCAAGCTTTCGACACGCTTTTCAATTTGTTCGGATGCGTGCCAGTCGTAATCAACGGTTTGCTTGGGGTTTGCCAGGGTGGCCTGATAAGAGCGAATACGATATGGCACGTTTGCATAGCTGTAACACGGCGTCGTAAGTTGCTTAGTTAAGGTCGCTGGTGAAAATTTCTGCGACACCTCAAGTAGTTTTAATAAGTAGATGATTTGATGATCACCCCAATAGCCTATATAGCTCCATGGGTCATCAGGCTCTTCAACTTCCCAATCGATCCCTTTTTTGGTTATTCGATAGGGGTTGTAACCATCCATGGTAGAAGCATTAACAAACTTTGCGATCATAGAATCGATAAACTTTGGATAGCTCAGTGCTAGCGCTTCCCAATTTTGGAAAATATCACGCCAATTTCCCTGATACGACAGCAATGCATTACCTTGACCATCTTTGAGCTCTATTGCGAATTGATTCCACGGACGGCTTGGGTCGCCATGGCGCCGGCCAAAAGTGATTGGCAAGTACTCATTTACTAAGCGTAGCAACTGCATGTTGTTATTGCTTTGCGCTAGACTTTGCAATTGCTCCAATGTTATCCAATCGCCGAGTGCATTTAAAGAGCTTAGGCAAGTGTCGGCAATATTTTGGTTGAAGTGGCGCACGGTGGCAATAAAGTCAGTCTTAGAAATCTGATACTGATTGGCAAAAATACCGCCTCTCAATACATTAAACAGAGTGTTTGCGTAGTGATGCACACTGACTTCTTTTTCCGCGGTAAGTTGAAAGCCGTCTGCTTTTGCCATGATACAGGCTAAATGATTAGAGCCTTCCGCAATAGATTTCATAATATCTTGGTGGAGTTTTTCAGGTTGCTCTAATAGCTTACGCAGTTGACTTATTTGTCCTTGATCTTGTTCAGTATTTGCAGCAAGACCCCATGAGCTATGCTGTTTTGGTCCTAATGTACGAGTGAGGTGATTGAAATAGACCCCCCTGACGCCGCGTGTATCAACGCGATAGTCTAAGGCTTCATTGCGTTTAAATTTCCTTACGCACAGCGGATCTATTATTGCTTTGTTGTGATCATCTGCAAACGAAAATACGGTGCTCGCACGCAGTGCCTCAACAGGTTCGGCGCGGTCTGTAATTGCTGAATAGAGCGTAAATAAGGCAAGCTTGTTGCCTTGCTCGAGCTCAGTCCACTTATATGCATCAACAAGATTGCTAGACTGCGTTTGAGTAAATCGAGGAGTGCCAGCAGGTAAGATATTTTGCACACCATCGAGCACTTCGATGACTTGTTCTTGTTCGCTTAAGTTGGTCGCTTTCGCGATACGGCAAAGACCAAATTGGTCTGAGAAATACCAAGTGTATTCAAATGCAATCTCAAGGTCGTGGTTAATTTCTTCGTAACAAAGCGCGTTGCCTAATACGCTTTTGTATAAATTACGAGTTACTGCATATTTACCATCTTGTTCATAGTTAAACGGTTCCCATGTCCAAGCCTTGCCATTTGAATGAGTGCCTTTGAACAAGCTTCTTGCGCCAGAGGACATTGCATTATCGTACAGTTTATCTACGCATAAATATGGGAACAAAGCAGTTTCGGGTGAAACTCTACCGGCGCTTATACCGCCTTGTGAGCCTGCAAATAGCCAATGGTCTTGATCAGACACCATGCTAATAAAAAACGGCGGGATTTGATCAACATTGCGGATCACATAATATTCGGTGTCGCCACGTTTTAAAAATTCACCTTTGACTTCATGCGCTGTCATATAAAACCTTGTATTTGAGATTGAAGCTTGGTGAAAATGTCTTATCGAATAAACACCGGGTTCAACTATTTGGTACTCTAAAGTCTTTATCTATTTGTGATTAAAGGTATTTTTGAGCAGCCAATAAATGTAAATGTCGCGAGTATGGAGAAAAGATAAAGCAACTAAGTGTTAAGACAACTTAAAAAAGACAAGTCGGACTTTGTTTGCGTCAAATGGTAATTCTTTGTGTAATTCATTCGGCGCCTCATCTGATTTCATCAAAACACCCGCTCTACCGTTCTTAAGGCCCCCTTTAACTCACTACGAGGGCTATTCATTAACATTTGCATTACATTTTATTCGATTATGCTCAGTATTTTTTGTATCTTAAGGTCTTACATACCGGATTTTTTATCAATTTGGGGGCATGCTTAATTCGCTCTAGTTATGATTTACGTCTGCGATTTGCTAAAGTGACGGTTGCGTAGAAGAAACGATGTTCTGAACTGTGAAAGACTGCAATCAATGTGGCAAATGCTGTATAAAGTATGGCGATGGTGCGCTTAGTGCCACGCAGGAAGAAATTGATCTATGGGAGCTCTTTAATCCCGAGATTTATCAGTATGTAAAAGGCAATGAAATTTGGTTTGATCCTGACTCTGGATTGCAATTAACACAATGCCCTTTCTTAGAGACCATTCCTCCGATAAACACCACCGCTCCCCTCAAATATACCTGCAGTATTTATTTAGATAGGCCAGAAGACTGCCGACATTATCCTAGTCTCATTGCTGAGATGATTAGAGACGAATGTGAAATGATTGAAATTACAGATTTAACCCACCCAAAGCGTGCACAATTGGCGCTAGATAGGCTTATGAAAGACAGCCGGCCGGGGTCGAACAAGGACTAAATAACCCTTATTTTGGTAAACATGTGCTAAAGATGCTTATTGCATCGCTATGATTTTCTCAAGTTTTTATGACTATTGCGGTTAAATAGTGCTGGATATACACATAATTTAGCACGCGGCGGTCGCACAGAAGCGAAAACCCGCCAAGCATATTTAACCCAAAGGATACTCTGCATAAGGCAATGATTTCTTTTATCGCACTTATATTCGCAACATCTATAGGCGTTAATTTATTAGCCGCGATTATTATTGCTTTTTCTGGCATTCGTCTTCAAAAAACCCATTTCACGACAATTGCAATTGGCTGTGCCTTGGCCATTTTCTATCAATTTTCAGCTTGGCAATATCACTCTTCCGCGGTTCTTGAAAGCGCCCTTTATTGGAGCACTTTGCAGACAAGTGCTGTACTGGCTTCAGTGCCCGTATACTTTTTAATTTTTGCGCAGTGGAGTAAATATCCAAATGCTATTTTTATCGGAAGTTTGTTAGCCGCAATAAGCTCAATCTTTATGTTAGTGAATTGGAGCATGGATTTTGGATTGCGTTTTAGCTCTGCGCCAGAACTCATCAGCTATACCATTTTTAACAATGAAACCCTTTACCGCTTAAGCGGAGAGGCTAGTTTAGCCATGTCAGGCTTTCATGTCTTCGGGTGCCTAGTATTGACCACATTGGTATTTATTGTACGGCGTTTGCTGAAACGCGGGCAGCGAGTTGTCGCATATATTTTACTGACTACATTGGTGTTGCAATTGGCTGCCACTTTAGTAAGTCTGCTCATGCAGTTGCAGTACATCAACTTTATATATCTAAGCGGTTTGCCATTTACGATGCTGAATGTACTCGCCTGCATCACAATCGCGATATCATTGAAAAAGCGCTCGGTGTCGTTGCTCAAGGTGGTTCAAAAAAGCGAAAATCTTGAGCGGGTTTTATTTAGTTTAGCAAAAGGTACGCAGGGCTCAGAGAGCTCCCAATACTACCAAGATATATTACTTGAAATACAGCGCTTAAGCGGCGCTGACATGGCATATCTAGCAGTTTTAGAAAAAGTGAATGACAAGCGCTACATGCAAACGAAAGCTGCGGTATATCACCAAAAGCCAATCAGCAATTTTTCGTATTCTCTTGATGAAATCCCTGAAGATTTGATCAGTGAACAAGAGATGGTGATTGTTAAACACAGTGTTCATGAAAGGTTTCCTGACATTGAGCTGTTTACCAATTTGCAGGCTCAAGCGTTTATAGGCGCACCTTTGATCACTACCGATAGCACTCTAGAGGGGGGTATAGTGTTGATTTATTCGCGCCCCATTGAGCCTGACGAAACCCTACTGAAAACACTACGTGTCTTTGCATCGCGCGCCGCTACTGAGTGTTTGCGAGATAAATTAGAAGTTGACCTTCGTTTGATGGCTTATTCTGACTTTAAAACGCAGCTCCCTAATTTGACGAGCTTCAATGAAGAAGTAAAACAGCGCGCATTGTTTAATGCCTTTAACAAGCAACAGTCAGGATTGATTATTTTAGATCTTGATCGCTTTGGTCAAGTGAACCTGCAGTTTGGGTTTGAAAATGCTGAATTCGTGTTAAAAACAATTGCGGAGCGTTTTAAACAATATGCAAAGGACAATATTGACAGTATTTATGTCGCGAGAACCGGTGGCGATGAATTTGGCTTTCTGATTAACACTGTCGATCCCGACTGCAGCAAAGAAATTGAAAAACATTGGCATGCAATTAGTGAGTTGGCTCAGCAGCCAATTAAAACTGAATTTAGTGATATTCGACTTAAGTGTAGTGCGGGGGCGGTTGTATTTCCAAAACAGACTACCGAAAAAATGATCGCGTCACGCTGCGCCGAGTTTGCGATGAGGGAAGCCAAAAAAGCGGGCCGAAATCAGCTCAAATTTTTTGATATGCAAATACTTGAAGTCATTTATCGCAAGCAGCAACTTGAAAAATCATTAGAAATCGCTTTGCTTGATAAAGCTGAGTTGTTTTTAGTTTATCAGCCTAAAGTCGACAGCAAAGGTAAACTACTGGGCTTAGAAGCTCTGTGTCGATGGCAAAGTGAGGAGCATGGTTTTATTTCACCGCTCGAGTTTATCGAAATTGCCGAGGCTAGCGGTCAAATTCATCGGCTTGGACTTTGGTGCATTGAGCAAGTATGTCGACAAATAAATTCATGGAAAGAAGTTGGATATTCCCCAAACGGTCGTATCGCAATAAATATAAGCGCCAAGCAATTAGAAAGCGAAAAATTCATTGAGCAGATTATTTGTATTTTAGACCAAGCTCAGGTTAAGCCAAATCAAATTGACTTAGAGCTCACTGAATCAGGCCTGCTTAAAAATGTTCATGACAGCATTCAAAAGCTTAGTGCGCTTAGAGGTTTGGGCTTTAGTGTTTCCTTAGATGATTTTGGTACCGGTTACTCTTCGCTTTCTTATCTTAAAGACTTGCCACTGGACTGCATAAAAATCGACCGCTGTTTTGTAAATGAACTTGATGCTGGCAGTAGTAACCTAGTGCAGTCGATAATAGCGATAGGTCAGCACATGCACTTAGATATCTGTGCAGAAGGTGTTGAGGAGCAGAGTCAGGTTAAGTTGCTTCAAGAGATGGGCTGCAACATTTTTCAAGGCTTCTATTTTAGCAAACCTTTGTCGGCGGATGATTTGCCTAGCTATAGGTTTAAGCAATAAATACTCGTTATCACACTATTCATATTTATCGTTAAATTAAATGTAGATCAGTATTTGCTCGCGGCAGAGCAGGCAATATTGCCACCGAAAAGTCTAAGGTTGTTAGCGTAAAATACATGTCGCTCTGACCCTAAAAAAGTGGCAACGGAATATTTGTTTTTAGCCAAATCCGACCGATAAGTATTGCAGAGTGTACCTAGTATTAAAAGAAGATATAAAGGGTAGTTTTTGCACGTGCTAGTTTGTGCGGGTAAACCCATAATATAATTAAAGTATGTCGTTATTATGTCGAAAACCTGTAGGTATGATAAATAAATATTTACAGTAAAATTATCATCTTAGACACGGACAAACGGGATTTTACAAGGCAGTAAAATCAAGCAAAATGGATGTTTTAATTGATATTTTAGAGAATATACATGAAATTTTCTGACGACTCAGGCCAAGCAGCAAACTATCTACGCCAAGCTATACCGACTATGGTAAAGCATAATATTGTGCCCAACCCTCTTAATTACACTCTTTGGTATAGCTACTTTTCTGAAACCTTCCCCGCTTTGAACCAAGAATTGGATCAAGTCATTGAGCGTTATGGTACTTGCCCGGCTAAAATTGGTGAGTCCCTGTTTATTCAACATATTAGTCAGGTTGATGACAAGAACGAAGAGCAGCTTGAGAACTTTCAAAAAGCGATTTCGCATCTGGTGAACAACTTATCTGATTCATTGGATCACACTGCCAAGCAAACTGACGGCTACTCTGCCGCCTTAAAAGATAATATTTCAGCATTAGAGAATCACGACGTCGACGAAGCGATGCGCCCAGTGCTATCTGAATTAAATGCAAATGCTACCGCAATTTATGATGCCAACCAGCAGTTTCATGGCCAATTATCTTCTGCTCAAAGCGAAATTAACCAGCTTAAAATGGAATTAGAAAAAAGCAGAGTTGAGGCAAATACCGATCCGTTGACGGGGCTATCTAACCGTCGTGTATTGGACGCAATTTATCGCCAATTTATGGATGACCATGAAAAAGAAGATGAGCTATCGCTGATCATAATGGATATTGATAAATTCAAAGTGTTTAATGATACTCATGGCCACTTAATAGGCGATCAAATCTTAAAGTTTGTGGGTGAATTACTTAAAAAAGAGTGCCCGAAAAGCATTATTCCAGTGCGCTTTGGTGGTGAAGAATTTGCGATGCTTTGTCCAAACTTCAGCATTGATGAAGCGAGGGATGTGGCGGAGAACATTCGCGTTAAATTATCCACAACACAGTTTAATCACAAAAAAACTGGTGCGAAACTGCCACCTGTTACTGCTTCATTCGGCTGTGCTGCAAAAATAGGTAAAGAATTGCTGACCCAAATTATAGAGCGAGCTGACAAAGCGCTTTATGTGGCTAAAGACCAAGGTCGTAATCAAGTGCAACTAGCTTGAAATTTACGCGCTATTAACACTGCGCCTTTGCTTCCTCTATAAATATGATCCCCTTGCCATTTGGGTTGTAAATGGCATTAATCTCACCTTTAACGCACATTCCAATCCTAGTGGATTTTGCATGGCAAGTTCAGGATGGTTGGGCTGTTTATTTGGTCATTGCTTACACCGTATAAGGTCTCGTGGAGATCATTTTCAGACCTTGTGATATCATTTGCCGCGAGGGTCGTGCTTATTCTCGTAGTTGTGATTAGCTTGATAAATTTCAGAGTAACTTTCGTTTCTCAAAAAAAGACATTTTTTACGTGCTTTGATACACTTTCCCGCAATACCTATTTGCAATGCATCTCAGTATAGAGGGATTTATTTTGCGTTTTAAAAAAGCTGTTTTCACTGTTAACTTATTACTGCTCTTTGCCTTATCTGGCTGCAGCAGTACGGGTGCTAAAAATGACCTTGTTAACTATGCGAAAAGTGACAGAGACTATCTGGCGCTCAAGCAAACTATAGTGAACAAACTAGCAGATACGACAAGTTTTGATCGCATTTTAAACATTTACCCTTTGAGCTCATTTTACGATCCGAAAAGCGACATTGAGCCTGCAGGCAAGCTGCTCAGTGAGCAATACATGCAAGATGGAAACTACTCTGCCTGCTTGCAGGTGGCAGATAAAATGCTTTCGGTAAACTACACTTCGTTAACCGCTCACTTTGCCACCAGTGAGTGTGCGCGTTTAAGTGGCGATTTAAGCCGTTCTCAATTTCATAATTGGGTACTGGATAATTTCATCGAAGCCATTTGGCGAACAGGTGATGGGCAGTCGGCCCAGACGGCTTTTATGATCAATAGCAGCAGCGATTTGTACGCATTTATACAGTTACATCAACTAGTGGCGGTAGGCCAAGATTTGGTGTATTTACAGCAGATTCCCATTCAGAAAATTCGTATTCAAACTCCTGAAACTAATCGTAGCTTTACCTGGTATTTTAATGTTACGCCGCAATTTAGACGGGGTTTGATAGACCAAATTGAAAGTCGATAATCTGCTTTTATTCAATCGCCTCTCTACTATTTATGCATGCGCCTAAAACACCTGCATTAATTCATCTATAAGCTTAGTTTTTGCCACTAGTGATAGTGTCTACCGCGAAGCTGTCTGTCTATCCATTGAGCAGATTTTTGCATCAGCTTCATAGATTTACGAAGCCATATTTGAGCAGTGGGGTATTCGAAACTAAGAATAAACAAACCGGGCAAAATAAATAATAGAGATGGGCCCGGGACTAAGATAAATACCAAGCCGAGCAGCACAAGTAGGCCGCCAAGCAAGGTAATAAAAGATTTTTTCAGTAAGTGCATGTTATCCGCGCACCCGATTATCATTTAATGGTGCAAGTAAGAAATAAAATATCCATGCAAACCATGAAATAAAGATAACAGCCAATATCCACGCGGCTTTTTCACCACCACTAGTGCGACTTGAGCATACGATTACCAGTACCGGAATAAGCCAAAACACCGCGCCAATTATAAATAACAAGATCCCCAATATTGCTTCCATTGCCTTTCTCCTCAAGTTGCCATTGATTAAGCATGCATAATATTCAACATAGCTTTTACAGATAATCACTTAGCAATTCGAATGCCAGTTAATAAATCTCATAAAAACATATACATAGGGAATTAAAAATTTCGGGTGAAAAGCAGGAGTAGTGTATTTCGCCAATTATTGGCAAATAAATCAGGTATTCTTTAAGAACCTTGATTGCTTAGTCTAGCAGTATCTTAGTTTACAAAAAATGGGATGTTAGCATGCCCAGCATTGCCGTTGCCGTCGTAAACGAAGACAAATAAACGGTACGCGCCAGTTTGAGGCGGTGCCTTAAATGAAATGCTTTCGAGCTTGGCATTGCTAATTAGATTTTCTATTAGGTCGGGTATATCTTCACGGTCGCCGCCAATTTGCAGAGCATTCGATTCTTTTCTTATCTCCCAATGATAGGTAAGGCTATCTTGTTCATGGTCGTTTGCTTTAATAGTGGCCCGATAGATTTGCTTTGGTGTTAGGTGAATATTATCAGATGCAAGCTGTGCATCGAGGGTAATGGGGCTCACGCTAGGCGTTCGATTGTTCGGCCATTGACCCGTCCAAATATGAGACATCACATCTATAGACTCGGTGCGTTCTCCTGATGCCAAAAACAACCCATACCATGTGGGTGTACGCTCCTGTTTTTGTCCCCAAAAAAACACATAGTTGCCAATCACTTGTTGACCTTGATTAGCAATGGCTTTTGCGTAACTTTTAGCGTAATGACGGGCTTTTTCAGAGCTAGAGACTTCTATTGGCGCCCCCCAGCTTGTTTTCTCGACTTCCCAATGCCCAATTGCGCCCCATTCAGTGATCATGTAAGGCGCCGTAAAACCGTATTCCACAACAAACCTAGGCAAGTCTACAACTTCTGCGTAAAGCTGAAAGCTTATAAAGTCTAAGGAGGGTGCCTTTTCGTTGATGATCGCTAGCGCTCGTGTATCAAATCCTGCAAGGGTGGTCGTTACCGGGTGGTTAGGGTCTAGCCGGTGGATCATTTGGGCAATTTGTTCGACGGCGTTGTAAACCCGAGAGTTCGTAAAATTAAGATTAAGCTCATTACCAATAAACCATGACAGCAGTGCAGGATGATCTTTATATTTGAGGACACTTTGCTGCGCCGATGCAAGCTGTTTGGCTACTGCCCTTGCATCATCGTAATCAAAACCATGTCGCTCTGGCCTTATCCATATGCCTAATGATACTGTCATCCCGAGGGCATGTGCTTGGTCTAATAAACGCTGTGTGCCACTGTTGACTGACCAAGTTCTGATGGAGTTTCCTCCATATGATGCCAATACCTGAAGGTCGGCGTCGTTGAGTCCAGCACCCAATATTTGATATGGCTCACCACCGCGAAGCAATTGATAGCCAGTTGCAGTTTTCGCGATTTCAACTTTTATGGCGTTTGTGCTTTGCGCTTGACTATCCATGCTGCAAGCTCCCAAAAGTCCAAGTAGGCTGCAACATATGAGTAAAGCAAATAGTCGCAAGCTCATGCGCCCTAAGCCTTAGTCGCAGGCGTGTGCAAGAGTGCTTCGATAGATTCAAGGCTTTGCCCTTTGGTTTCAGGTAAATAGCGTACTAAAATTAACAAGCCAATCAGCGAAAACCCGCCATAGATTGCAAAGGTAGTAGCGCTACCAAAGTTGGCTAATTCCCACGGGAAGACAAGCTGCACTAAAAAGCTCACGGCTGAATTAACTAAACCTACGCAAGATACGGCAATCGCGCGAATGCGGTTTGGGAACAGCTCAGAAAATAGTACCCACATCACCGGTCCTATTGAGATTGCAAAGCAGGCCACAAACCCCAATATGCCGATGAGTACCCATGTGGCATTAATGCTTATTGCCGCAGTGAGCAATTGCGCTTCTAGGCGCAATGCATCTGGTAAACCTAAGCTTGATGAAAGCGCCTCTTTAAAGGCGATGTCAGAATTAAATACCTGTGCTTGCAGGCTTTGTAGTTGTGCCACTATCGGTGCGTCCAGCCCTTGCAGGTCTACGGCATTTAATACATAAGTGGCGTTAGAGAATTGATAGGCCAACAGCATCATAAAAAAGGTGATGCCGCTTAAGCCAAATACCAATAATGGTTTACGCCCAATTTTATCAATAAAGGCAATGGCTAACAGCGTAAAGACTAAATTAACGAGTCCAACCAAAATGGCTTGAACGAATGAAGCGTTGGTGCCAATGCCCGATTGCTCAAAAATCATAGGTGCATAGAAAAACACCGCATTGATGCCGGTTATTTGTTGAGTGATAGCAATCGTAAGGCCCAGCAAAAGTGCCAGTCGCATAGGTTTTTGCCAAAGCTCTTTAATAGGCGCAATGCTGTTTGGGCGCGCTAAATCTACCGCAATCGAGGTAATTTCGGCTCTTGCTTTGTCTTGCCCAATCAGTTGAGCCAATACTTCTTCAGCTTTTTCAGGCTGGCCTTTGAGCATTAACCAACGAGGACTTTCAGGCACCGAAAACAGCCCGAACAAATACAGCAAGGCTGGCACTGCTTCTATGCCCAACATCCAACGCCAAGCGTTTTCAAGGTTAATGCTCGCGACGTCTGATTGCGCCAACAACAATATAAGGTAATTACTAAAGAATGCGGCTGAGATCCCAATCACAATATTGAGTTGATTGAGTGATACTCTGCGCCCTCGCAGTTCTGCAGGTGAAGATTCTGCTATGTACATAGGCGCAATGATCAGCGCTGCACCCACGCCAAATCCGCCAAGCATACGTGCTGCAACTAGCCAAAAATAGCTAGGCGCAAAGGCCGACAAAATAGCCGAGATAGCAAACAGAGCGGCGGCGAATTTTAGCACCTGAACACGACCAAAGCGCTGACTCAAAGGGCCTGCCGCTAGCATGGCTAACGAGGCAGTTAGGGTTAGCGATGCAACCGCCCAGCCAACCTGAATTTTGTCTAACTGAAAGTCTTCTTCGATAAACGATACCACGCCCGATATCACAGAGGCATCGAAGCCCATCAAGAACCCGCCTAATGCGACGACAAGGGCATTGGTAAAGCCTTTATTATTAGATGATGTAGACATAGTTCTGTGTACCTTGTTTAGGGTCAATCGCTATTTGTGGTTTGATACTTTGCAGCGGATTATGATATGTCCGAAAAATGTGCAGAAAAACGGTCTTTAATTGGCAGGGTCATCATTCGTAGAATGTGAGGATTACCAAACTCGTGTTTTGGTGCATATTACCGTGTTCGAAGAATAGCTGACATAGTTGATCTATTCAATATGCTAAAGTAGCGAGGGCGTTTTCGGGCATGATGATGTAGGCTATATGATTACCCAGACAGTTTGCGTCATTATATTGATCTTTATTGTGGCTGTTGAGTTTTAAGGTATATTGAAATTTTGCTGAATAAAATAATTGGAAGGTAAGTTTATGAACAAATTCTTTAAAGTAATGATAGCGATGGCAATGCTGTTAAGCATGTGTGTGTCGGCAGAAGATAAAGTGCAGTACCAAGCTTTTGACAGTGATGTACAAGTGATTGATGTGCGTTCAGACGCAGAGTGGAAAGAAGGTCATCATCCTGCAGCCATGCATCTTCCGCATACTACAATTTTAGAAGGTGAGGGCTTTGCAGGTTTAGATAAAAATAAGCCCGTCGTATTGTATTGTCGTTCTGGTGGCAGAGCCGAGCGCGCGAAAGATTTTTTAGAAGCGCAAGGTTTTACTAATGTGACCAATCTAGGCGGCATCAGCGATTTAGTGGTTAGCGAAAAAGACGATTAAGCCCTGCTGGTCGGGCATATTTGATTGTAAGCAATAACAATAAAGGCTTAAGAATGGGTGTGGATTTTAGCGGTGTAGTTGCCAATGACGTTGCGCTAATAGGCGTGCCCTTTGATGCGTATTCTTCGCAATTAAAAGGCGCGGCGCTTGCGCCTAAGCTTATTCGAGATACCATTTTTGGTGGCTTTGCTAATGCCACAACGGAATTAGGTGTGGATTTAAAAGCGCATCCGCACATCAAAAATCTAGGCGATATAGTGTGGTGCCAAGACGACGATGCTTTTCCTGCCATTCAAAAGGCCATAGCGGCAATATCTATTAAGGGAGCTAAACCCCTGGTGCTTGGTGGCGATCATTCCATCACCTATCCGATCATCAAATCTTTAGCAAAAGACCATGACAAGATCACAATTTTACACTTTGATGCGCATCCTGACTTGTATGATAATTTTGCAGGCAACCCTCATTCGCATGCATCGCCCTTTGCTCGAATCATGGAAAATGGCTTGGCCTCTCGTTTGGTGCAGGTAGGTATCCGTACTTTAAACAAACATCAGCGTGAACAAGCCGAGCGCTTTAATGTTGAAATCCATGAAATGAGGCATTGGCAAGGGCCTGAACAAGTTAAGCTCACTGGCCCAGTGTATATCTCGATAGATATCGATGCGCTCGACCCCGCATATGCACCAGGCGTGTCTCATCAAGAGCCAGGTGGTTTGAGCGTTAGGCAAATGCTTGCGGTAATCCAAAGTATTGAGGCACCAATTATCGGCGCAGATATAGTGGAATATAACCCCGTTAGGGATGTTAACAATATCACTGCGATGGTGGCTATGAAGCTATATAAAGAAGTATGCGGGAAGATGTTAACGAACTAGCATAAGATCCCTATTGTGAGCGAAAAACCCACGTAGAGTGATGTTGTCACTGTAGTTTGGCGTGATTTTAGTTTTAATTATAGTCACGAACTTCTCATCAATGAGTACCTTTTTACCAGGTTTACTGCAATCTTTGACGATTGAAAATGCTTAACAAAGACCAATAACGATAAGGTGAACGCTCACCTTGCCGCCATTCTTAGACTGATATAGATTTAATTTTGTGTTGCAGGAATAGTGATGTAATAACCGCGGTAATCTTGGGTTTGTATATTTACAACTGACTCAGTCTTACCTGGGTAAACAATAATCGAAGATGTACCGTTCGCAAATTCCCTGGTTTGGCTTCCTGTTGGTGTTCCATGGTCTTGTAAAAAACGTCCACCGCCATCAATTGTGAAATAGCCTCGGTCATTCATACTTACCACTCTGTTGCCGTCTTTATCTTGAGCTTCAGCCAATAGCGTTAGAGAGCCATCACTGTTGGCTGAAGTGCTAAGGACAATATCTACCATTCGTCCGATTCGATTTGTGTTGTAAGTAAGGTCGTAGCTATGTTCGGCTACTAGCTGACCCAAAGTATCAAAACCATCCACAGAAAGCGTGTTAGCACCCTCAGCAAACACCAGATCCCAAGTTAGGCCAGAAGCTGGATACTGAGTGATGTCCCTTTGTTTGGTTTCTAAGGCTTCGCCATTTAATGATAATTGTGCACTATGGGTATTACAGAAAACCGATATAGTTTTCGTTTCTCCCTTATTGCCAACCCTGTAGTTCCACTGAGGACTCTCAATCCAGCACGCAGGCTCTTTTTTCCAGTAACTGGCAAAAACATGGTAAACGTCTTTTTTAATACCATCGCGCTGCACAAGGCCTTTCATATTAACAAAGGGAAGTGGGTTCTCGGGGCGAATGGGCGTGCCAAAATCTTTGAACGCCCATTGTGCGCTGCCGGCAAAATTGGGGTCGGTTTCGGATATACGTAAATACCAATCAAACAAATCAATCATGTAGCTCATATCCCAAACCTTAGATTTCGCCACCGAAATTACACCGGTTTGGTTAACCGCTTCCTCTACCGTACCCAAATTTTCAGGATCTGAGGTACCGAAACGTCCAAAAGGTTGGTCTAAAAAACGACCAACATGAGAGCTGCCCCCATATTCCATGTGCAGTAAGTAGGGATGCTGAGCACGCGCAATCTCAATAGCTTCTTGATATTGCACATAACCACCACCGTACCATCCTGCCCAAATTGAGGGGGAGTAAACGTCGACAATATCAGCGCCTTCAGGAAATTTACGTATGGTGGTTAAACGCCCAGGGTCAATCTCCTTGGCAATATTGTGCAACAGTTGCAACTCATCAGCTACGCGTGCTTTGTCGCCCCCGCCTATAACATCAGGTAGCCAATACATCTCGTTTCCTAGTGACCATAAGATCACGCTGGCGCGATTGTAGTTTTGCTCAATCATTCGACGGGTCATGTGCTGGGTATTTTTGCGCCACTGCTCGCCACCAATGCCGCCACGATTCCATGGCACTTCGTCGTATAAAATAATGCCGAGTCGGTCTGCCGTATCATAGATCACTGGGTCATGGGAATAGTGACCCAAACGTACAAAATTTGCGCCTAATTCTTTAATCGCTGTCAAATCAGCAATACGTTGTTCGTCGGTCATTGCAGAGCCATAACCAGCATGACCTTCATGCAAATGTGTGCCTCTGAGTAGTAGGCGCTCGCCGTTAAAATAAAATGGGCCATTGGCTTTAAATTCAAACCAACGCAAACCAAAGTTATCTTCGAAAGTGTCAATAACCCGGCCAGAGGCGTCTAACATTTCGGTCTTTAGCGTATATAGCTGAGGCGTATCGGGTGACCATAGTGAAGGATTATCTATAGTAAAGCTTTGTCCATCGGTGTTAACAACCACTTCACCGTTAGGGGCTGTGATGCTCGTACGAAAACCAGCCGCAGTAAAATCTCCGACAAAGTCGGTGATATTCTCTAAGGTCACGCTTGCACTTTGTTTTGAAACTTCTGGAGTACTGATACGTACTTGCTTGAGGCGTTGTTGTGGTGTGCTCATCAACCATACATCGCGTGTTAATCCGCCGTATTGGAAAAAATCGGCTTTTTGTGAGGGCACTAAATCTTTATCTACGCCGTTATCTACGCGTACTAAAATTTCATTTTTTCCGGATTGAAGAAACTCGCTTACCTCAACATCAAAGCTTATGTAGCCGCCAATGTGCTCACCAGCGCGCTCACCGTTTACATAAACGCTTGCTTTCATTTGGGCTGCTTCGAAGTGTAAAAAGTATCGTTTGTCTGGTGAAGGGCTGAGTGAAATTGCTTTGCGATACCATGAGCCATCGCGACGATAGCCAGTTATGACATCGGTGGTGTCGTTGGCATTCCAGGTATGGGGAAGGTCTACAGCTTGCCAATCGTTCATTGCTCGAGCATCTGTTATAACTGTTGTGGCATTCTCAAGATACAGCCAATTTTCAGAAATTTTCTGACGCTCGTTATTGATTATAACCATCGTCAAGTCGCTAGTAAGGCTGTTTACCGTATCAGCCGACTCAGGCGTCTGCACTTTGTCACAAGCCATCAAACCAAACAGCAGGCTAGCACCTAATGCCGTCATTAAAATATTTGTTACCTTCATATTGTGTCCAAATTAAGTGCTATGAAAAATCCTTCGCGCAATATTTTGCCAAGGCTTGGCTGATCTAAAAAGCGCATCATGTTCAAATTTTGTTAAACAATATACCATCTTTTTTGGTAAGGCCACATTACCACCACTCCAAATAACTTAGCAAGAAATACTCGCTAGATTGCATATATTAACGATGTTAAACAAGTTGAAGCATATGAAAACGCTTAATGCAGGTGATGTTTTGAGGCAATACATGTGCGTAGAAAGCATCTTCATAATATTAGGGCTTGCTTTAAGCTTGGGTGCAGCTGCTTAGCGAAGCCAACAATGCATCAAATAATCCAGTGCCCGATGACTGTTACATTCCAGATTATTCTTACGCAGGATACAAAAAATGCGGAAATGCAGCTCCCCCAACCTAGCGGCAAAGTATTTAACGTGCTCGATTATGGAGCGATTGCAAATGATTACCTAGACGATACACATTCAGTAATTCTTGCTTTCGGGCTCTTTAGATGGAGAAGAACTTAACATGATAGGCGTGCATAGCAATCGAGAGTTTGAGATTCAATATGGCGTCAATACATACTATCGCGACATTTCCAAAACACCAGTGATCAGCTCTTTGTATGATTACCAGATTATGCAAAGATTAAAACAGAAAAAAGTTTATACCTATTGTAAACTGAGAGCCAAGAGATTACTTGTTAAAGTGTTTTGCTGCGTTTTCGGTCGCAGATTCTAAGTGTCTTTTCATTGCTTGTCTCGCCGCCTCTGCATCGCGCGCTGCTAAGGCGTCATAAATTGCTTGGTGTTCACTTATGGAAGGATGGATCCCTTCTTTGCGAATACGAGCTAAAAAAGCCGTGCTTAACATTGATTCGTTTCTGAGCTTCCACAACCAGCTAACCACTGATTCAATAGCGCTATTTTGCGAAGATTGTGCAATAATTTCGTGAAAACGTTGGTCTGCTTTTTCGGAAGAGTCTTCTCGTTTTTCCTCTTCTTTCATCTCTCTTAAGGTCTGTTTAAGCTGGACTAATTCTTCCTCGCTGATGCGCTCTGCGGCTAAAGCGCAAGCCTCAGCTTCTATAATTTGACGTATTTCTAAGATCTCAAAAGGACCAATGCCTGAATCATCCTTGAGTAAAGTGCTCATCGATTTGACTTTGCGTGCATATATGCCAGAGCCCGAGCGAATTTCAATCACGCCAGTCATCTCTAACGCAATCATCGCTTCTCTTACAGTGGGTCTGCTGACGCCGAGTTGATCGGCCAATTCACGCTCTGACGGAAACCTTTCGCCTGGTTTGATAACATCTGTTTCAATGAGTTTGCGTAATTGTTCTGCAACTTTCATATACAGACGATCGTTTTTAACCACTTCTAGTTGCAAGGACTTCATGAACTCTTCTCTTGAGGGATAGTTGTGTAGATTACACCAAATAATAAGTTCGTTACCCATTATTCGGCAGTTATTCTATGTCCGAGACTGTCAAACTACAAATTTTTAGTACACAACACTGGCAACCTACACAGATTTAGAGAAGTCTTTAGCGTTTTAGGTGGTGCTAAATAGTTTAGCGAACCTGCATAAATGCGCCCACCGCGTGAATCACACCACGCAACTCTGCTAAGCCTTTAAGCCGTCCTGTATAACCATATCCTGGCTTCACATTTTTGTCATTTAACTCATCGTCAAGCAAGTGTCCATGATCAGGGCGCATTGGTATGCGGATAAGATTTTCGCTACCTTGCTCTGTTTCACGGCGCTTTTCCTCTGACAGTATGGCTTGCACTAAGCCCACCATATCATTATCACCGTCTAGATGGTCTGACTCGTAAAACGAACCGTCAGATTCACGAATTACGTTACGCAAATGCACGAAGTATACTCGAGAACCAAACTCGTTAACCATGCCTACTAGGTCGTTATCGCCGCGCGCGCCATACGAGCCGGCGCACATCGTCAAGCCATTTGCCGGCGATGGACAAGCCGCTAGTAATTTACGCGCATCTTCTGCTGTAGAAACCACTCTTGGTAGTCCAAATAATGAAAAAGGTGGATCATCCGGGTGAATACACATTCTTGCGCCGGCTTTTTCAGCATGCGGGATCACTTCGTTTAAGAAAGCAAATAAATTGTCTCGGAAGCCTTCAGTGCCTAAGGCAATAAATTCTTCTATTGCGCTTCGAATGGAATCGCGGGTATATGAACCTTCACCGCCCGGTAAGCCCGCAATGATGTTCTTTTCTAATGCATTTTTAGCCTCATCGCTCATTGCCGCAAACGAGCGCTCAGCTTTTTCAATCACTTCTTTGGAATAGGATGTTTTAGCGCCTTCTCGCTCTAGCATAAAGATATCGTAAGCAGCGAAATCAGTCATTTCAAAGCGCAATGCATGACTATTGTTAGGTAATTTGTACATAAGATTAGTGCGCGTCCAATCCACTACAGGCATGAAATTATAACAAATGGTGGGTACGCCGCATTCAGCGGCATTAACTACCGACTGTTTATAGTTTTCAATAAGTTGCTGATAGTTGCCGGTGCGAGTTTTAATATTATTATGCACGGGGATGCTCTCAATCACTTCCCAGGTTAAACCATGGGACTCGATTAATGCTTTACGCTCAAGAATTGCTTCTTTTGTCCAAAGATTCCCTGTGGGAACCTCATGTAAGGAGGTTACGATACCGCTTGCTCCAGCCTGCCTTATGCGTTGGAGGCTAATTGAATCACTTGGGCCAAACCAGCGCCATGTCTCTATCACGAATATTCCCCAAAATACGTTTAAATTAATAATCAATTAAATGGAGCAAGCGCCCCACTAATATTTTTACACATGCTAGGTATATTGCTCGATCGTTGGTAATGATGTCAAGTGGTCATGCCAAAATGACCGCGAGCGGCACTACGATCTGAGTGCAGGATGACAAGACTAATAAACATAGCGCTTTGTTTTTCATTCATAACAGCAACAGACCCTTGATGGTCAAAAAAATTATTGATCTTCATACACGCACGCTTATTTGTAAAACTGCATACATGTATGTTTCTTGTTAAATCTTATACTTGCAATTACGCAGAAAAACCGACAGTATACCTTATTAATTGGTAATGCCACATTACCAAATGGAGTGGCATATTTAACTAAAAACAATAAAATAAATAGGTCTATTCAGGCGCTTATATTGTCGAACCGAGCAGGCACTTAGCTATTCGGTAGCGGCGGACAGCTAGAATTGGCATCGGCGATTGGATTATCATTTCAAGGGCAATTTGCCTAGGCCAGTCAAGATATTGTGAAAGCGTTTATTTTCAATTAGACATTATTAAAAACAAGACTTATTGGTCTAGAGTGCAAGCGCGACTTGTGGATTTTGATTAGATGCTAATTCAGAGTTTATTATGAGCGGGAAAACAGGGCCTCGTTATTGTATTGATATAGATTAGAACAACACATTAAATCGAAATTTGGCACACGCTAAATAATTACAAAAGTCCTTTATGTGGCTTTTTCACAAAATAAATATCGGATATAGACTATGCAAATAAGACATTCAAGCAACCCAAAAGATGCCAAACACTATGATACTGAGCGCTTACGCAATGAGTATTTGATTGAGTCTTTAATGCAGCCTAATGAAGTAACTCTGGTGTATTCGCAAATAGACCGAGTGATTACTGGCACAGCCGTGCCGACAGCCCAAGCACTTACTTTGGCCGCAGGTGATGCTTTGCGTGCGAGTTCTTTTCTGCAACGACGCGAGTTAGGTATTATCAATTTGGGCGGAAATGGCACCGTGATAGTTGGGCAGCAGCGCTATAGCCTAGAGAAATTAGACTGCTTATATGTTGGTAGAGGCGAAGCCGATCCTATTTTTGAAAGCGATGCCGCTAATGACCCAGCATTGTTTTATTTTGTTTCAACCCCTGCACACAAAGAATATCCGACTACTAAAGCGACCCAAGCTGACGCCAACCCAATCCATTTGGGTAGCTTAGAAACCAGTAATGAGCGAACGATTTTTCAATATATTCATGAAAAAGGTGTAGCGAGCTGCCAATTAGTAATGGGACTTACTTTGCTCAAGACCGGCAGCGTGTGGAATACCTTTCCAGCGCATACTCATGACCGCCGAATGGAAGTGTATTTTTACTTCAATTTAGAAGAGCAAGACCGAGTTATGCATTTGATGGGCGAACCAAACGAAACCCGTCATATTGTCGTGAAAAACCATCAGGCGGTACTCTCTCCATCTTGGTCAATTCATAGTGGTGCCGGAACTCGTAACTATGGATTTATATGGGCAATGGCAGGTGAAAACCAAGCTTTTGATGACATGGATGCTATTGACTTAAACGACTTTAAATAGGGCGCGCTAATGTCAGCTGAATTATTTAATTTAAATGGAAAGGTCGCTCTAGTAACCGGTGGCTATAAAGGTTTAGGCCTTGCTATGGCAACAGGTCTTGGAAATGCGGGCGCAATTGTTATCTTAAATGGTCGCAATGAGCAATCCGTAAATGGCGCAGTATCGGAGCTCAAAGGACAGGGTATCAATGCACATTCGGCTATTTTTGATGTGACCGACTATGAAGCCCTAAACGGAAAAATTTCAGATTTAATTCAACAGCATGGCCAAATCGATATCTTAATTAATAATGCTGGCATCATTCAGCGTTCGCCCCTTGCGGATATGCCCGTGAGTGACTTCAGAAATATTGTAGAAACCGATTTGACCGCACCATTTGCGGTTGCTCAGGCCGTGGTGGCTGATATGCGAAAGCGCGGTAGCGGAAAAATCATTAATATTTGTTCGATGATGAGCGAATTAGGCCGTGACGGTGTTGGCGCTTATGCCGCCGCAAAAGGCGGTTTGAAAATGTTGACACGCAATATGGCGACAGAGTGGGCGCGCGATGGTATTCAAGTTAATGCGATTGGCCCTGGCTATTTTGCCACTGATATTACCGCCCCAATTCGTGTTGATGGTCATCCTTTTAATGAATTCATTATTAACCGGACGCCAAGCGGCAGATGGGGTGACCCTAGTGAGTTACAAGGTGCAGCAGTATTTTTGTCAGCTAAGGCATCTGACTTTGTAAATGGGCAAGTGCTATATGTTGATGGAGGTATACTCGCCACTATAGGAAAACCGGCTAATGAAATCTAAATCTATTGTTTGTGTATCACTCTTCGTTGCCCTTTCAAGTTTAATGGCTTGCAGTCAACCTGCGCCAGTGGCAAAGACATTTACTGTCTCAAATTCTCATACCCAAGCCTTTACTGACGTGCCCTTGGTATTAAGTCGCCAACAAGTTGAAAATAAACTAGGTAAGCTTAACGACAATGAGCATCTGAGTTTGTTGGCAAATTCTGTTCTTTTGAGCAGTCAACTAGATGACCTTGATCAAGATGGGAGCTGGGATGAACTGGCTTTTTTAATCAACATCGATGCAGCGTCGCAGCAGGTGGTTGAACTTAGGGTCTCAGAAAACGCAAAGCCTGTGAGCAAAGAAGCGTTTAGAACCAATATCCAAATTGGAAAATTTACTAATGAAGATAAAAATGCGATAGAGGAGCTCACTTCGCTCCAACGTTTTTCACAAGGCTTAGAAGAAGGATCTTCACGTCAGTATCAAATGGAAGGGCCAGCGTGGGAAAACGATAATATCGGTTTCAGGCTATATTTTGACGAACGTAATGGCTTTGATATTTTTGGTAAAACAAGCACCGACATGGTGCTTGGTAGAGTCGGTATCAATCAAAACTATCACGAACGTCAAACATGGGGTATGGATATACTTAAAGTAGGTCGTTCATTAGGTTCAGGGGCTTTAGCCTTCTCTAGTCAAAACGGCGAAGCGCAAAGCTTAATTCGGCTATCTGGCGCCGAATCTACCGCAGTAAATATCATCTCTGAGGGACCGGTTCGCAGTATTTTCAGCCTTAACTATCAAAACCTTCCTGTCGCAGCGCAAAGCATTCAGTTAACACAGCGCTTAAGTATTTGGGCCGGACAGCATTATTACAGCGCACACATCACTATTGATCAGCCACTGCATGCAGATTTAGGGGTGGGAATTGTTAATTTTCATTCACTGGAAGCCAAGCAGTCATTAAGCGAAACCCATGCAATATTATCGACCTTTGGCGAGCAGGCTGAAGAGGCGACCTTATTGGGTATGGCAGTGGTTTCTGAACGCTCGCAACACACCGGCTTTGGAAGCGTGGGGGAGACGCCTGAAGGTATTGAGCATTCGTATTTTAGTTTGCACAATATGAGCTTAGCACAGGAGCTTTCATACGATTTCTATTCAGTGTGGCAAGTCGGTACACCCTCGATTAATAGCGCCGAAGATTTTCAAGAACTCATCGAACAAGACCAAAGCCGTAAATTAGCAATAACACTTGGTATGTGACAGGGCTCAGCACAATTAGCCATTTTAAAGGTAGTGAAAATATTATTATGACAAAGCCGCTTTATCTTAATCCAAATCGTTTGTTTCCTACTGATAGCAATGCAAGAGGAATATGTGAGCAGCTATACGCGAGCGTTAAATCACTGCCAATCATTAGTCCCCATGGACACACAGATCCAAGGTGGTTTGCAGATAATCAGGGCTTTGCAAATCCATCAGACTTGTTATTAACGCCTGATCACTATGTCTTACGCATGCTTTACAGCCAAGGTATTTCGATGCAAGCTCTTGGCGTTGCGCCGCGAGACGGCGGTGAGTATGAAAAAGACCCACGTAAAGTCTGGCGAACTTTCGCCAGTCATTATCACCTGTTTCGCGGTACGCCATCTCGTATGTGGCTAGACTATGTTTTTTGCGAGCTCTTTGGTATAGATGTGCGACTTGGCGCAGACAGCGCCGATCATTATTACGACATTATGTTCGAAGCTCTGCAAACCGAGGCTTTTCGGCCCAGAGCTTTATTTGATCGTAACAACATAGAAGTTATTTCAACGACTGAATCGCCTTTGGATGACTTGCGTCATCATCAAAAAATACTCAGCAGTGATTGGCAAGGTCGGGTGATTTCTGCCTTTAGACCCGATCCTGTAGTTGACCCAGAGTTTGAAGGCTTTAGCGCCAACATAGCCAAACTAGCCGAAATAACCCAGCTTGATTGCGCGAGTTTTTCAAGTTATCTAGAGGCGCTGAAACTTAGGCGTGCATTTTTTAAGTCCACGGGAGTGACTTCCACCGATCATGGACACCCAAGTGCTGCTACTGCCGATTTAGCTACTAGGGAGTGCGAGCGCTTATATCAAAAAGTACGAAGTGGAGAGTTTTCAGCTGCCGAGGCCGAACTCTTCAGGGCTCAAATGTTGACCGAGATGGCTAAAATGAGCTTAGAAGATGGTTTAGTTATGCAGATTCACCCGGGCTCTTATCGAAACCATAACCCAATGCTGTTTCAACAATTTGGGCGTGACAAAGGCGCCGATATTCCTTTGCAAACCGAATATGTTAAAGCATTAGCTCCCTTGCTCAATAAGTATGGTAATGAAGCAAAGCTCACCATTATCTTATTCACCCTGGATGAGACAGTTTACAGTCGCGAATTAGCACCGTTGGCTGGGCATTATCCAGCATTGAAATTAGGTCCAGCTTGGTGGTTCCATGACAGTCCAGAGGGCATGCGCCGATTTAGGGAGCAGGTTACTGAAACGGCAGGGTTTTATAATACCGTGGGCTTTAACGATGATACTCGCGCTTTTCTATCTATCCCCGCGCGTCACGATGTGGCACGGCGAATGGATTGTAATTTTCTGTCTCAATTGGTTGCCGAGCACCGTCTGGAAGAAGACGAGGCATTTGAGCTTGCTCATGACTTAAGCTATCGCTTAGCAAAAAAGGCATACAAGCTTTGAGTGGCGCAAAAGATACGCGTTTGAGCATGGCTTACGCGGCAAATAAGCCGCTAGCACTTAGCTTAGGTTGTTGTGATGACAATGATAGTAACAATAAGCGTTTAGGCATTGTGCATATTGGTATCGGGGCGTTTCATCGGGCTCATCAAGCATGGTATACACAAAATGCGATGCTCAAAAGTGGTGGTGATTGGCGTATCACCGGCGTTAGTTTGCGAAGTGAAACAGTGGCTCAGCAACTTAATCCGCAAGATGGCTTATATACGCTCGTTGAGCAAAATGCCGACTCAAGTTCACATACTCTTATCAGTGTTGTAGATAAAGTATTAGTCGCGCCCCAAGACCCACAGCGGGTTTTGCAGCAACTATGCGATAAATCTACGCGTATCGTGTCTCTCACGATTACCGAGAAGGGCTATTGCCATGACGGTGCATCGGGCGGTTTGAATCTTTCGCATCCTGATATTCAACACGATCTGCAAAACCTCGCCTCGCCTCGCAGCGCCTTGGGTTTTTTAGTTAGCGCAATGCAACAAAGAATTAGTGAGCGCCTAGCCCCATTTACTGTGATGAGTTGCGATAATCTGCCAAACAACGGGCAACTATTACGCCACTTGGTACTTGCTTTTGCTGAGCAAGTCAGCCCCACTTTGGCAACAAATATTCAACAGCAATATTCTTTTCCAAGCAGCATGGTCGATAGAATAGTGCCTGCTGTTACAGATGAAGTAGTGAGTGATTGGGCGAAGACACTTGGATATAGCGATCAAGCTTTAGTGCTTACTGAGTGTTTCAGTCAGTGGGTGATAGAAGATGATTTTGTAAATGGTCGCCCTGATTGGGAAGGCGTTGGTGCTCTATTGGTGAGCAATGTGCATGTATTTGAGACCATGAAGCTACGTTTGCTCAATGGTAGTCATTCCGCGATTGCTTACTTAGGCTATTTAGGTGGTTTAAAAACGGTCGCAGAGGTAATGCGACTGCCCAGCTACCAGATGTTCATTCGAGGCCTTATGCATGATGAGATTATCCCGAGTTTAGAGGTTCCTCCAGGTATGGATTTAACCGTATATTGCGAACAATTGATTGCACGTTTCTTGAATCCACATTTACATCACCAAACTTATCAAATAGCGATGGACGGTTCACAAAAATTACCACAACGATTACTTAATCCGCTGCGCTCACAGTTAGCAGGCGCAGGGGGGATTAATCGGATAGCGGTGATTATTGCTGCTTGGATTCAGTATACTTCAGGAGTTGGTTTAAACGGCGAACAGATTACCGTTAAAGACCCGCTGAGTACTGAATTAGCAGGCTTGGCAATCCAACATCAACATGACGTAGGTACATGGGTAAAAGAGGTGTTTCAACTACAAGCTGTTTTTGACGAGAGCTTGTCACAAAACATCCTCTGCATTGCTTTGGTAACACGTTACTTATCAGCATTACGTGAGATAAAGCAGCCCCTTGCACTCATTGAAACATTGGACGCTTAGGGCATTAACGCTGTTTAAGCCGCCTTCTAGCGGCACTTTTTGCAGTGTTGTCATTTCAGCACTCTGTCCTTTTTCACTGAGTTGTTCACATCAAAAGCCAGTTGAGATTAAGCTGGTCCATGGACTAAAAAAATATCTCACAAACTTTTACTAAAGCACTCATAAGCAATAGCCCAATGATTACCTTGTTAATCATCAATTTGATTTTGCTATGTATGGGTGTCTTTATGAATATGATGTCGGCGATATTGATATTTACGCCGATACTTTTACCTGTTGGTTTATGAGCGCGCGAGTCGCTTCTATATCTGAAATAATTTTGTGGTTGCCTCGTAACCAGAAATTGATTGACTAAATTATTCATAATGGATTTAAAAAAGAGCATGGTGGTAGGTGTTTGAAGACCCCTTTCATTTTTTCTTCTATTAATCATCCCTCGTCCAAGCATTTAATTTTATTTTTCAGTATATAATTTAAAATTATATTGGTTAACCAATTTTAAGTGCTTTTATATCATATAGATAAATTCCTAAACATTATAAATTATCAGAAAAAATCTTGATTGATTTTAGCCGTTATATAGGCAGTTTTAGTTTGAATTACATATTGGTAATAACTTAATGTGGAAGATTTAAGGTAAATTGATAAACCAAAAGGTTGACCTCTGGCGATTTAATTGTAAAACTAAGGTTAATTATTGCTCACATTTGTTTAGTAAAAATTAAATTTAGTGGTCAAAAGTTCGAGATACATAGATTGGTAATATGGCAAAGTGGCATTACCAATTAAATTGTAGTATGTTTATATTAATTACTGGCTTTAACATAAAACTTACCAACATTTTACAATTAATCGGAGATTGTAGTCACAACAGACCCGATAATCGTCGATGTTCAAAGGGTTATGAGAGAACACACAACACAACACACACGGGGAAAACCAATGGGACACAAACTTTCTAAAATAACCTTGGCGCTGCTGTCTGCATCGGCAATAAACTATACTGCCACGGTAAATGCTCAAGAAGCGCCGGCAGCAGATGCGGGCACTGAAATTATAGAAGTGTCTGGTATTCGTTCATCATTAGTAAGTGCCCTTAATGAAAAACGCAATACTGACAACTTAACCGAAATTATCATCGCAGATGATATTGGTAAGCTTCCTGACCAAAACTTAGCAGAAGTACTTGAAAATATTACCGGTATTCAAATTACTCGTACCGCCGGTGTTGGCACGGGTGTGCAAATACGTGGTTCAAACGCTAACCGTGTCGAAATTAACGGTGTATCCACGGTAGGTTCAGGTGCTGGTCGTAACGGCATAAGCTTTGAAGACATTAACCCCGCAATTATTGCTGCAGTTGAAGTGACCAAAGCGCCAGAAGCTAGCACAATTGAAGGCTCTGTAGGTGGTACCATCAACTTGCGTACTATACGCCCACTTGAACTGACCGACTCACTTGCAAAGATTCGCGTGCAATATGAAGACAGTAGCTTGAGTACTGAAAGCGCATCACCCCGTTTTTCTGGCGCTTTCGGCGACAACTGGGAAACGGATGCAGGTCGATTCGGTTTTGTTATCAGCGGAAGTTATACTGAACAAGAAGCGGTTTCATTTCGCCCTCGTGCTGACCGTGACAATCTAGCAACGCTCCCGGATGGTAGCCAATTTCAAGGCATTCAGTTCTTAGTACAAGAGCAAGAAAACAATGACTACGAGACAACTAACCTTGCAACCACCTTCGAGTTTGCGCCCAACGATAACATGAAGTTTTACTTCGATGCGATTATCAACAAACAAGAACGTAGCCAAGACGCTTACCGACTGCAAGCATCTGGTGTGGCTGAGCTGCGAAACGCTCCAGGCAGCATTCCCTCTGCTTTCGAAACGATTAATTATGGCACCATTGGTGGTACAAATATCGGCTCTTTTCAAGCGGCCCTTATCGGCAACATTGAGCCAGACTTAGACCTTGATGATGATGATCCAAATTTACGTTTCTCAAGCGATACTGGTGCACGCGTTACAGACAGCGAAGTGTTTGTGCTAGGTGGTGAATGGCAGGGCGACAATTTAAAGATCAGCGCTGAAATCTCTTCTTCTAGCGCTGATACAGTTAACCCCAATCTGAGTACTACATTAAACTTTATCAACCCTGGTTGCCCGCTAGACGCATCAAGTAACGATAACTGTGTACCCTTTAGATATGATTTGTCGGGTAATTCACTGGCATTTGGCATCAACTTTGATTCACCATTTGCACCCGCCCCAGAAGATTTAACAAACCCTAATAATGTTGTGTTAGACCAGGTGATTGTGGGTCGTGACACCACCGATAACAAAGAGAATGCATTGCGGGTTGACTTTGAATATTTCGTTGACCAAATTGATTATATTAATTCGATTGATTTCGGTGTGCGTTACAACAAATCTTCACATGAATTTCAAGATGTAGCAGATAATATTGGTGGGTTCAGTCAAATGGTTGATAGCCCAAATGGCGCGCTATTTTCAGAGCTGCTTGTTAGAGGTCCAAACAACTTTGGCGACGGAGACGGTAGAAGCTTATTTATTTCAGATTTCTTACTTATAGATCCAGACCGCGCATTTAGCGATCCTCAGGGCGTGATCGATATACTACAAAATGCGGTCATTGCGCATGACCCAGACAGCCCCGATATTTTAAACTTGCGTTCAAATGATACGGCTTTCCGTTCAATTGACGAAACCACCACTGCACTTTATGCCCAAGCAAATTTTGAATTTGGCGAAATGGTGCGCGGTAACTTTGGCGTACGTTATATTGAAACTGACATTGACTCGACTGGCTTTAATCCTGAAGGTGCGCTTGAAACCACTAGTGGAAGTTACGATTTTATCCTTCCTAGAATTAACGTCGTGGTAACCCCTCATGATGATGTATTGGTTCGTATCGGTTATGGCATGGATGTTAGACGTCCTGGTTTTAATCAGCTGGGCACCGGCTTTACTAGAGATACTCAAGAAAACTCTGCAATTGCACTAGGTAACCCTGGTTTAGAGCCAGAAGAAGTGACTTCTTTTGACATTGGTGTTGAATGGTACTTTGCTGAGGCTGCAGTTGTCAGTGTTGGTTACTTTAGAAAAGAGCGTACGAACATCTTTGGCAATGATTTTGAGGGCGCGCTATTGACTCCTAATGGCTCGGGTGGTTTCAATCGTGAAACAGATCCTAATTGTCCTGGCGGCGGTATCTTTAATCCGATTGTAGTGCCAAATGTATTAGGCGATCCTAATACTCTTGGTTTGTGTGTAGACAAGTCTACTCCGGGTAACGACCCAGAAACAACGACTCAAACCGGTATTGAAATGGCTGTTCAGTATGACCTTTCAGGTTTTGAAGATGACTTAGGTTGGGCATCTGGTTTTGGTGTGGTAGCAAACTATACTATTCAAGATTTCTCTGGTGGTTCGATTGTTGATACTACCTCAGGTCGCGGCCTAACCGTGTTAGGCGATGTTAGCATTGAGCGCGGCTTACTAGACTTCTCAGAAACGGCTTACAACTTTACCTTGTACTACGAGAAATATGGTATTTCAGCGCGTATGCGTTATACATGGCGTGAGGCCTTCCGCACGCAAGATTTCGCAGGCGGCGCTAACACCAGTGGAAGTAGTACGCTTAGTTTCCCTGCGGTTACAGCCGACAGAGGGCAACTTAACGCAAGTATTAATTATGACGTAAATGAGCAGTTAAATATTGGTATTGAAGCGGTCAACCTAACCGAAGAGCGCATTGACCAATACTGCGTTGCTGATAATACCTTACTATGTTTTGTAGGTCTTCCAGACCGTCGTATTACCCTAGGTGCTAGCTATCGTTTCTAGTATCGAGTAAGCGTACAATAATAAAAAAGGGATGCCATTCTAATGCGCATCCCTTTTTTATGTCGACGATAGTATTGCTGTCTATAGTATCTTGCCTAACACTTCTTCGTCTTGATATCGGTCTCACAATTTGCAGTTTTAAGCTGTTCATAGCATCCGAACCATTTATTTATGGTGCCGGTCTTTAGAGTAGTGCTCAAACGGGCTCAAGGTACTATTCATTATTACGTAAAGTAATAATTGGCGAGTAGATTTGACCTCGGTAATTTTATTTTAAATCAAATAAATAACGAGCGAGAAACACAAAGGCCATTAAGTACGTGAGCATGCTGACCTTTTTATATTCTCCTATGCCAACACGCATCCCAACATAGACGATAAAGCCCAAAGCGATCCCTTCGCTAATACTAAAGGTAAGCGGCATCGCAATTAATGCAACCGTAGCCGTGGCAACGCTGGGGAAGTCATCAAAATCGAGTTCTTTGATTGCATCCATCATAAAAATACCCACCATGACCAGTGCCGGAGTAGTGGCCATTAGCGGCACCGCTTGCATCAATGGCGATAAAAACAGTGCAAGTAAAAAGCATATCGCCACGACCACCGCGGTTAATCCAGTACGCCCGCCGGCAGCAACGCCTGCGGCAGATTCTACGTAGCTAGTCACAGGTGAGGTTCCCAGTGCTGCGCCAATCACACCAGCAGACGCGTCAGCACTCATTGCTTGCCCGAGCTTAGGTAGGTTGCCCTTATCGTCAACCAAATTAGCGCGCTTAGACACCCCAATCAGCGTGCCAATCGTATCGAACATATTCACGAACATTAGTGCAAAAATAAGATCCCACGTGGTAGCAAAGTTAACAATGGGATAGAGCAAATCCATAGCAAAAAAGGTCTCTGATATAGGTGCAGGAAGACCAACAATAGCGCTGGGGATCGGCGTAAGCTGTCCGCTCTCAGTACTTATAAAAATACCCGCTACACTGAGCAGTACAATAGAAATGAGGACAGCCCCGGTCACGTTTTTTGACACCAATACCAAAGTGACAATAATGCCTATGAACGCAAGTAATACGGCGGGCTCAGACAAATCACCGAGTGCCACAAACGTAGCAGGGTTGGCCACAATTAAGCCTGCATTTTTTAAGCCAATAAAAGCAATGAACAAACCTATTCCACACTGTACGCCGATTTTTAAGGCCGCTGGAATGGCACCTGCAATTTTTTGTCGCAGGCCAGAGAGCGTCAACAGTAAAAACAACACACCATTGTAAAACACAATGCCTAACGCTGCTTCCCAAGGGATTTCTCTTGCCATGCAAATGGTAAATGCGAAAAAGGCGTTTAGGCCCATACCGGGTGCCATTGCGATGGGATAGTTCGTGCGCCAGGCCATTAATAAAGTGCCTAAACAGGCTGCAAGTGCAGTTACGGTAATTAGGCCAGCGACGGGCATGCCGCTCAAACCTAAAATACTGGGGTTAACAATTAAGATATACGACATTGCCGCGAAGGTGGTTAAGCCAGCAATCACCTCTGTTTTGATAGTGGTGTTGTGAAGCGAGAGGGAAAATGTGCGTTCTAAGAAGCGCTCTATCATGCTCAGTCCTAAGTATTTTTGCTTTCAGTAGTGATATGCTTAACGGCGTAGATATTTTAATGCACAAGGATAACTGAAAATGCATCGAGTACCCGCTCTTTTTTGGCGCTTTGCTTTAATATTTGGCGTATGTCTGAGTCTTTTATTCAGCACTTATCAGGCCAGCGCGCAGGATTTCGGCCCCAGAGATTTTACAGGTCAAAAAAAATGGACGGCAATCGTCACCGCTTATGAGCCTGAAATTAAGGCAATTGATAGCGCGTTTTCTGCGATGCCCGATGCCAGTATTGATAGAGTAATGAATATTAAAGGTATTCGCTATCAGCTTGGTACATACAAAGACAAGCCCATCATCATTTTTACCACGGGCATTAGTGTGCCCAATGCGGCTATGACAATGCAGATGGCACTGGATTACTTTCCGATCGACACGGTCTTAATGATGGGGGTTGCAGGCGCAATAAACCCTATATTCGAACCAGGCGATATTGCTATCCCAGAGCGATGGTATTTTCATGACGAGTCTGTGTATGTTAATCCGGCCCCGAACCCAGCAAATAATAAGTCTGGGCCAGCGCAGCCTATTCTTAGCGAAAATAATCAATATGTATTGCCGGGCGATTATATTGCTGCCCTAGAAAGATATAAAGCAAGAGAGAGAATAGATCCTCATGCGCCTAAATATCAAAATTTTGGATGGTTGTTTCCAGACGAAGTTTCTATTGTAAAGAAGGGCTGGGACAAGCCAAGAAAAACCCCCTATTTTACCGCATCAGAGCCTTTGCTGAGGCATGCTCGCAATGCTGTAAAGAACATGCCACCCATTCAAATGCCTTCGGGAAAAGCGATTAAGGTTGCCATTGGTGGAAATGGCGTCACCGGTTCGGTGTTTGCAGATAACGCACAATATCGACTTTGGTTGGAAGCTGTGTATAGCGCGCAGGTGACAGAAATGGAGTCTGCGGCAGTGGCAATGGTATGTTTTGTTAACGAGGTTGACTGGTTGATCATTCGTTCAGTCAGTGACCTTGCCGGTGGTCAACATGGGCAAAACGAAGAAGACGTGTTTGATGCGATTGCTTCTGGTACCGGAACAAAACTGCTTATTGGGATCCTAGACGAATTAGTTAAGTAAACGCTTGCGCTTAAACAAAAACTTATGTTAGCGAAGCACGATGGTTGGCGGAATATAAGAAAATTGTATTCGCTTAAAACTGGATGGTGACAAAGCCACTGAAGGCACAGCGCAAAGCTCTGTGCCTTCAGTTTTTATTGTGTTTATCCAGCTAAATCACAGTTACATTTGGTACCTGAAGCCCAAATAAATCGTGCGCTCTGCCGCCGGCTCAATCCCGTCATTTCTGATCCGGCTAAAATAGTTGTCATCTAAAAGATTGTTTATTCCAGCCTGTATTGACCATGATTGATTAATTGCATAATCGGCACTCAAATCGAGTACTTGGTAGGCCGGTATTTCAGCATCGATTTGCTCAAAACCTGTGCCGCGCGACAGATTCGAATCTTGCCAAAATTGCTCATCAACCAAGGTCGCCGTTAAAGCCACGTTTACCTTATCTTGATTATAAATAAAGCCTGCACGCAGCAAGTAGTCGGGGGCAAAGCCTGGTGTGTTGCCAACGAGGGTGGCGTTGCTACTTTGCGTGATGCTAGCGTCGAGCAGTGAGCCATTTACAAATGCGATGAAGCTGTTGCCGTTATCCTGCTGATGAAAGAAGTCGTATTCTGCGCTAAATTCGATGCCTTGATGACGCGAATTACCCGTGTTAATGCGCTGCACGTCTGCAATATTGACCTGAATCTGCTCTACTTTATCTTCAAAGTCGATTCTAAATAAACTGAGGTCAAGATTGAGCCCTTCTATGACCATTGAGCGAAAGCCAACCTCGATATTTTGTGCTCTTGAGATATCGGGACCATTATCACCGGTAAGCTCCGCATTTGGATTAGCCAGATCATCAAAACGCTGCGGTCGATAAGACTCTGAAACGTTGGCATACAGTTCAGTTGAGCTATTCAGACGATAGGTGGCACCAATACCGTATAAAAGTTCATTGTTTGTTTGGTCAATATCAATGGCGTCGCGCTGCAAACTAGCGCGTTTGAGTGGTTCGAATAAGTCATAATTGACACGCTCGTATCGCAAGGTGGGCGCAATGCTGAAATCGCCAAATCGAAACAAGTTTTCGACAAAAATAGCTGAGTAGGTCATGACCCTGTCTTGGTCAAACAACAAGTCTTGCGGTCGTTGTTCATTTGAACGAATGGTATTGCTTACGTAGCGAGTACGCGGACTGTCGTCACGATACAAAGTTGTGCCAAGGGTAAATATATGGTCAGCACCCCATGCTTGCGCATATCTAAGATCAAAGCCTACCGTGGTAAATTCTTGCTGATCAATATTGGTGGATGTGGGCTCATCAGCCGGGTCGATAAATTCAGCGGAGCGTCGGCTGAAGCGGTCTTGGTATGAATACCATAGCTTGCCATTTAACGTTGCATCGCGGCTTAGCTGCTGGTCATAAGTTAATGATGCGATGACGCGATCTATTTCTATGCGGTTAAAAGGTGTATTGACCAAATTGCGATTTGCAGCAAATTCTGCAGAGCTTAGACGACCAGCTTCACCTGAATCAGATTGATAAATGTCCAAATCAAAGCCTATACGGACATCTTCAAATCCTTTGTAAGCGAGACCGATATAGCCTGAGTTAACTTCATAGTCCTCATTGGTGCGCGGTCCATCTGCTGAGCGATGATCGAAACTTGCCATAAAGCCAAAGTCGCCTTGAGCAAAACGTACTTCATTATAGGTGCTGTAAAACCCCTCACTACCAATGCTGTGTTCAGTCGATGCACTGTTTGTAATGTCGGCGCTCGCGCGGGTGGTGACTAAGTTAATAGTTGGTCCAATTTGCGGGCCATAAAGCAGGCCAGCACCGCCTCTGACAAACTCCGCTCTTTGAATGCGCTGAGCAGGCGGTAAGTAATAAATAGTTGCATAACCGAACATATCTGACGCTAATGGAATGCCATTTTGGTAAAACGCGACAAACTCGGACTCGTGTGGATTGCCTAAACCACGATAGTTGACATTGTAGATACTAGGAATTTTTTGGTCGGAGACAAACAAGCCGGGCAAGCGAGAAAAAACCTGACGCAGGTTAGGCTCAACAAAAGTAGGCTGCAGTTGCAAATCAATTACCGATACTTTTTTACCAGCTAAAATCTTTCCGTCTTCGATGGCGCTGATATTGAACGGAAAGGGCTGATTAGCGACCGAGTCGCCCTTAATTTCGATACGCTCTATATCGCTTTGCTGAGGATCAGCCTGCACTGCGGCGCTAGTGTAAAACGAGTTGATAAGTAAGACCGCCGCAATGCTCGTTGCGATAGTTGTATGTGTAAACATCTAATTCTCCCTTATTGAATATATATGCGAATAACAATCATTGTCATTTACATTAAAATGTAATGCAAGGGATCAAAAGAATTTTTTTTAATATGTGTTTTGGAAAATAATTGCTACAGGTGGATAAAGTAGCTGCTGTTTAGCGCTTTCGTGCGGGCTTGTACTGAGTAGAGCAATAGCCTCTAGATACATCGGGGCTGCGAAGTTTACCGTGTTTTGTTTTGCGGCCAGAGACGCGTTCGCGCCAGTTGTTGAAGGTTTTGCGCTTTATACTTGAGCGCATTAACGCTATTACCTGAGGCTCGCTCAAACCATATAGTCTCTCGATTGCTTCAAAGGGCGTTCTGTCTTCCCAAGCCATCTCAATCACACGAGATTTGTCTGTTTCGCTTAATGCGAGCTTGTCTGTCATGCTTCCTCAGGGTGTGCAAGTTATTGTTGATTAGTGATATCAATAGTTGTTACGCAAACGGCCGTATTCAGATTACCCATAAGGTCAATTTATGTATTTGATCTTATACAGCCTGCTTTACAGAGCCTTTCATGTTTGCTTGATTGATGTGGCTAAATCGTTTTTCGTTAATTAAATTTAGAAGCTCGCTGGCGGCTACTGCATCTGACATAGCTCGATGATGACGCTCCATATCAATCTCAAAATGCCGTGTAAGGTTGGCTAATGAATATGATTTAATGCCTTTATAATATTTTCGCATTTGCTGAACCGTACACAGCTTTGGACGCCTCCAAAAGCGTTCTAGCTGCGCAAACTCTTGTTTGATAAAGCCGTAATCAAAGTTCACATTATGAGCCACAAAAATGCAGTCTTGAGTGAACTTCTCTACCTCATCAGCAACGTCAGCAAATATGGGTGCATCTTTGACCATGTCATTATCGATGCCGGTTAGTGCCGTAATATTTGAGGGTATGCGGCGCTGAGGGTTAATCAAGCTTTGCCAGCGCTCTATAATTTTGCCCGCCTGCATCTTTACCATGCCAATTTCGGTAATTTTATGATTACCTGCTCGGCCGCCAGTCGTCTCAATGTCTACAACAACATAAGGCTGATTAGGGTCAATAATAAAATCGACGGTGGTGATACGAACATCAAATCCGCAGTCGCGTAAAGATTTGATGCAGCTTAGCTGATTTCGCCTCAGTACATCGCCTTCACCCTTGATTTCTTCAAACCGCAATTTGCCCGCTTCAAGTACCATGATATCTGGAAACCCGTCATGACTGGCCTGCCAATCTTGGCTCATACGCAGCAGTTGAGCCATTATGGCACTCGGTGAAAGGTGCTCAACCAATATCGACAGCTGCGCTAACATGTCACTGCGCCAGTGGAATATTCCCTGTCTTTTGCCGTAGTATTGGGTCGCGTTTTTGTGAAGCAAGCGCATCAATGCATTGGGTTGTTTGAGACTATCTAGCTTGAGATGTATTGCCTCGCCTGCAGCTTGATAAAAGTTATTTTTCTTTAGACACATCGGCATGACGTCAAACTCTGTGGCGAGTCCTAGGCCTGGGGTCTCAAAAAGTTCCTGCCAAAAGACCAGGCCGAATAAGCTTCGCCAGAGCGTATTCTCGGTTCGGTAAGCAGTGATCTCTTGTTGTGCATAGTATGCTATTACGCCGCGCTCAACCCCGCCTTTATGTACCTCATCTAGTTGCAGATGTTGATTTCCCTCTCTTAGCATATCGGTGAGTATACTCGTGCGTTTTTGTTGGTATTTACGCGCCAAAAAGTCTTCAGCAAAGGCCAGCAGGCGGTCACTGATGGGATTGTCGATAATTTTTTCTAAATGGGTTTGCACAAGCTTCGGATCGAGAACTTTATAGGCTTCTCGACACCATTTTTCTTGCGCTTGTTCAGACTCCGTTTCTTTTAACAAACTGAGCGCTTTTGTTTGATTAAAGTCCAACATGCCGGTGGCTAGTTCGTAAACTGCTGCATTGTGTTTTTCTTGTGCTGCTGCGCCTTGGGCTTTTGGAAGTTGAGCAAGCAAACCTTCGACTATGTGATAGGAATCGAGGGGTTGACGCCGGACTTTCGATAAATACTTAGAAAGCATAAAACTGCTTAATGCCGCATCTTTACAATCAAACCTAGCTTGCATTTGGGCCTGCTCTTCGCGTGTATTCATTACCCCAAGATCGCGCAGCGAGAACTGATTTAATCGAGATTTTGTATTGCCAAAATATAGGAACAAAAAATAATCGATGATTGGATCGACTTTGCGCATCACGAAGCTATTCACCGCCATTGATTGTGCATATGCGTCTTCCGGAAGATGATCAAATGCTCTAAGCAGTGTCGATTTGGCTGCGCTTTTGTTGATCGTGGGAGTATCTGTCTGCGCAGATTCGCAATATACCTCGTAAAGTTCATCTTTCGTCAGGCAGTTCAACCAGTCAGGCATGTCTTCTATCGCAGGGTGTGCTAGCCAGCCCAAGTCAATTAACTGCTCGATAAGCTCAGCAATGTTGGGTAATTCGGCAAAGCGTAAGGAGCTAATTTTTACTGCCGAGGTTTTTCGATTGATGCATCTAACCAGCGTGCACTGTTGTGCTTTCGTTGCCTGATGAAAAGCATTTAAAAAAGCGTGATGTTGAGGGTGCAATAGCGACGCACAAGGGCCCTCAACAAATTCTAAAAACTCGTAAAAGTGCGTTAAATAGTAAAATGTAGGCAGCTTTCGCATCGGCTGACCTTTTTAAAGGTGAATAATTTAGTCGGCTTAGTGTATGAAATTGCTGTTTAAAAATACAGTATTAAATTGGCGGCTCGTTATATTTGCAAAAACGCTTGTTAATAGTCGTGTTGTCTAAATTTTTCTTGAATCGAGTACTTATTTCGCGCAATGAGCAACATTGTTATATTAGTGCCTACTTGCTTACTCTTTGCTTGCTAACCCACTCAAAATGACAGCGAAGCTTTGGATCATTTTGGAGTTGATCAAATGTACAAAAATGTTTAGCCAGCTCCATTTCTGTATAGGTGCTATGAATGCCATCATGGCATAGGCGACAAATGTCGATGCCCTGAGCGAGGATTTCTTTATTAAAGTTTTTCTTAAAAAAAGTGCGCCGATGCATCTTTTTTGGGATCAGATGATGAAAGGTCAAATCTATCGTTCGCCTGCAAAAATCGCAGCAACCTTGGCGGGGTCTGCGAGGATAGTTTTTTGTGTACGGCTTTTCGCTGTTCATAGGGTATTAAACGATGGTCGCAAAGCACGAGATCAGCGAAGATTGATACATGCTACAAACGATTAATTCCCACTTTATACTGTCGAAAGTCGTTTAGTTTCCGTGAAATTGGCTTGGTTTCAGGCATTTAGCTCTGAGACTTTGGTCGATCAACAATTCTGTAAAAAGGAATTTACATCTTGTTTGCATTCAAAGAAAAACCGCTGATTTTTATCTTTAATTAATTTAACTATCTGAAATATATGAATTTAATTAAATTTAAATGCTTAGACGATGGTTGTAATACTAAAATCTCATACGAGATTTGGAAAAACACTCTTTCTATTTCTCCTATTCATTAAGCCAGTCCTCCTCTTTACATTGAGTCGCAATTGCTTAGTTCCACACAACACACATAGGACGACATATGAACAACACATTTCGCAAAACAATTGCCGCACTAGCAGTAATCTCTGGCTTGGGTGCGACAAGCGCGCAAGCAGTAGAAATCTTTTCTTCTACCGTTGACGATAAAACCACTAAGGTTGCTATTGGCGGGTATGTAAAAGTCGATGTAAGACATGTAAATGGGGACATTGGTTATCAAGACTATTGGGTAGCCAACTTACCTGGTGGGCAGGCTATTGAAACTAATAAAACGGGCTTTAACATACGTGAGTCGCGTCTAAACTTTAAAATTACGCACGGCGACGTGAGCGGTTTTTTTGAATTAGATATGTACGGCGGCGGCGGTAACGAAGTTATCAGTAACTCCTCTAACCCCCGCTTACGCTTATTCTATATTCAATACAAAAACTGGATGGTTGGTCAAAATTGGAGCACATTTATGCCCCTTCATGCCCTTCCAGAGGCCCTAGATTTTGGTGGACCGCATGTTGGTGAAGTGTTCGTGCGTGATGTGCAGATTCGCTACACGTACGGCAACTGGCAGTTTGCTATTGAAAACCCAGAAACTAACGGTGATGGCGATAGTGGCACACCTGCTAGCGCAGTCGGTTTAAGCGGGGCAGAAGCGGATCCTGATGAATCTGTTCCAGATTTTGTTGTTCGTTACAATGCAAGTGGAGACTGGGGTGTCGCTTCAGCGGGTGTATTAGTGCGTAAAGTCGACCAAGGCGGCTTAGACGAAATGGCGATTGCTGGGAATATTGCTGCAAAAATAAAACTATCGGGTAAAGATGACTTCCGTTTCCAAGTATCGGTAGGTGACCCTGGTCGCTACGTCGCAGCAGGCATGACGCCTGATATTGTAACCAACCCTGATAATGATGAAGTCGAAGTAGAAAGTACCATTGCCTATGCCGTTTCCTATCGTCATTTTTGGACAGATACCATGCGCTCTACTGTGTTTTATGGTGCTGCACAGACCGATATTTTAGATCGTGATCGCTCTCATTGGGGGGTTAATATCTTAGAGAATATTAACGAAGACTTAGAAGTTGGGCTAGAGTTTGGTAATTATGCGATTGATGACGCAGCACTTGATGCAATCGACTCAAACTATCTACAATTTTCAGCCAAAATGACCTTCTAAATGAGTTGTTAGATGTTATTTTCAGTCGTAACTTGAAGCCAGCGTTTTGCTGGCTTTTTTTTGCTTAACATTAAGCAAGATGTATAAAACTCCTTCAATTAAAAAAATAGTTGTTAAAAAGATGGTGCAATTATTAAATTCCTTTACTAGACAATTGCTTGCATATTTTGGTCGTAAAAAGCCATTGCCTTAGATTCACTTATCATTAGTATTGCCGATGAAGTATCCATGTAAGGAGCACATGGAATGAATCATTACTACGGAGATGAATATGCAGCAATCTAATAAAACATCTATAGAAATCATGGACATAGTGACTGACTTTGCCACAAAAATTGGTCAGCTAGCTCTGGTTTGTTTAGTCCTTTCTTTATTGGCAAGCTTAGGTTACTAGTTGTCGTTAACAGTGCGATATATATGATATTACTGAAGGATGTCGCAAGGCAGGGCACGCAGCAGTTGTGAGTGTTGTGTTAATATCATAAGTCCCATATGCCTAATTAGGCCCACTTGCGCCGCATACACACGCTACGCTAATAGAAGTATTCTTTCTTATCTTCAAACGCCTCTTTTAAGTGCTCGATGAGGCATTTAAGCTTTTTATCTGGTTGTTTAGATTTAGGGTACACAGCATAGATCCCCAAATGCTTAGAAACATAATTTTGCAGCAAATTTATTAACTTTCCATTCACCAATTCATCATGAACGAGTGCTCTAGGCACGTAAGCAATACCAAAGTCTGATAGAGCCGCTTGGCGCAGAGAATCCAAATTATTGGTGTGAAAACGTCCCTTAACCTGTACATTTGTTTCAAACCCCTTGGTGTGAAATTTCCATGTTTCAGGTCCGCTCCCTTCATTTTTATAAATTAAACATTGATGTTGTTGAAGGTCTTTAGGCGTCAAAATCGCACCATGATCATGCAAATATTTCGGCGTTGCACAAACAATCCATTGAGAATCTATCAGTCGTCTTGCGACTAAAGATGAGTCAGCTAAGTCGGCTGTGCGGATCGCTAAATCAAAACCATCAGCAACTAAATCCACAAAGCGATTACTAACCGAAAGCTCGATTTCTACATCGGGATATATCTTGCAAAACTCAGCAAGGGCGGCACTTAAGACCAATCTTACAGAAACCGCAGGCGCGGTGATTTTTAGCTTGCCCTTGATTTCATTTGAGTAAGATGTGACATTGCTTTGGGCGTTTTCTAACATGGTTTTTGCTAGCTTAGCTTGCTCATAAAGCGCGCTTCCGGCCTCAGTAAGATTGAGTCGACGAGTAGTACGATATAGGAGCTGCACGTTTAACGCGTCTTCTAAACGACTGATGCGTTTACTGACCACAGAGTTGGTTAATTCTAATTTATCAGCGACCTTAGAAAAGGAACCTTCTTCCACAACATTCACAAAAAGAAAGATATCGTCAGCTTTAGCCATGAGGCCTCATTATGTCAAAAAAGGAAATAATATAGTTATATTTCTATATATATCAGCAAAAGCCAGCACAGTACAGTGGCTTACCTTCGCTATCTAACACACTGTTTACATTTTTAAAACAAGATAGCAACCACTCAACAACCATTCACATTCAATGGGGTAGACAAATGAATATTGCTGTTTTGGGCGTTTTAGCGCTTTTACCGATTATAACTGCAGGTGTTTTATTGCTTGGGCTGCAATGGCCAGCCAAGCGAGCAATGCCGGTGGTATTGATTGTCACAACACTGTTGGCAGTGTTTGTATGGGACATGTCTACCACTAGGGTACTTGCTTCCATGCTGCAAGGGGTTGTGATCACCGGTTCGGTGCTGTGGATCGTATTTGGCGCGATATTTTTGCTCAATACCTTACAACACACTGGCGCAATTCAAACTATTCGCCGCGGTTTCACAAATGTATCGCCCGATAGACGTGTACAAGCGATTATCATTGCATGGTGTTTCGGTACCTTTATAGAAGGTGCATCTGGATTTGGAACGCCGGCTGCCATCGCAGCACCACTACTCGTAGCAATTGGATTCCCAGCCCTCGCAGCAGTGCTTATGGGAATGTTGATCCAAAGCACGCCGGTCTCGTTTGGAGCGGTAGGCACCCCTATTATCATTGGCGTCAATAACGGCTTAGATACCACGGCGATTGGCGTTCAGTTAGCTTCTCAGGGTTGGACATGGGCTGAATATTTACAGTTGATTACAACGCAGGTCGCAATCATTCATGCTGTAATCGGCACGTTTATGCCTGTGATTATGGCAATGATGTTGACCCGTTTCTTTGGTGCGAATAAATCGTGGAAAGAAGGACTTGCAATTATGCCTTTCGCGATTTTTGCCGGACTTTCATTTACCATACCTTATGCGTTAACAGGCATGTTCTTAGGCCCTGAGTTCCCGTCTTTACTCGGTGGATTAGTCAGTATGGCAGTTGTGGTGTTTGCAGCAAAACGTGGGTTCTTGATGCCTAAAACTAACTGGGATTTCCCTGCTAAATCTAGCTGGTTACCCGGATGGATGGGTTCGCTTGAAATAAAGCAAGACGATATTAATGCGCCAACAACGGTTTCTCCTTTTGTAGCTTGGGTTCCCTATTTAATCGTGGCGATATTGTTGGTGTGTTCAAGAGTATTTGGCGAATTTAAAGCCTTATTAAACGCGGTGACCTTGTCATTTTCGAATATCCTCGGTGAAGCTGGCGTATCGGCTGCGTTTAGCCCGCTATACTTACCTGGGGGTTTGTTAGTTATCGCCGCATTGACCGCGCTATTTCTGCAGGCTAAATCAGGCAACAAAACACAGGTATTTAAATCTGCCTTTGTTGACTCAAGTAAAACCATCATTGGTGCTGGCTTTGTGTTGATATTCACCATCCCAATGGTGCGCTTATTCATTAACTCTGGTGTGAATTTATCAGATGTGCCCAGTATGCCGATGGCAGGAGCGGCATTATTTGCTGACGTTTTTGGCACTGCATTCCCATTGATCAGTCCGACGATTGGTGCTTTAGGCGCGTTTATTGCCGGCTCCAATACAGTATCTAATATGATGTTTAGCCAGTTCCAGTTCGAAGCAGCAATGGCATTAAGCTTATCACCGGCATTAATTGTTGCTGCACAAGCAGTGGGAGCAGCAGCCGGTAATATGATAGCAATTCATAATGTGGTTGCTGCATCGGCTACGGTTGGCCTGCTTGGACAAGAGGGAGCCACGCTTCGTAAAACGGCGCTACCGACTATTTATTATGTTATTTTTGCAGGCGCTATTGCCTTGCTAGCAGGTTACGGTCTGACATTGACAGACCCATTAATCGGTTTTGTAGGTTAATAGTACCTTTGATTGACACGCAGCATGGTGTTGCGTTAGCACCACATAAGAAGTGAGGACAAACATGAGCAGCGATGCACTAATTGCAAAATTTGCCGATGTTATAGGGAAACAAAATGTCGCGGTAGGCCTTAAAAAGACCGAGTACTATCGCACGGGCTGGCGTTCAGGCGGCGGCTCTGCCTTGGCAGTTTTGTTCCCTAAGTCCTTGCTAGCATTTTGGCAGTTACTCGAAATTTGCGTTGAACACGACTGCATTATGATCATGCAGGCTGCAAATACAGGTCTCACTGAAGGCTCAACCCCCAGTGGTAATGATTACGACCGTGAAGTGGTCGTAATCAACACCTTAGCGATGGACGATCTCGTTATACTAGGTAAAGGTGAGCAAGTGATAGGTTTTCCGGGCACTACCTTACACAAGCTCGAAAAAACCTTAAAACCACTGAATAGAGCCCCTCATTCAGTCATCGGTTCGTCTAGTTTAGGCGCGTCAATGGTGGGTGGAGTGGCAAACAACTCAGGTGGCGCGTTAGTTAAGCGTGGTCCAGCCTATACTGAATTATCGGTGTATGCATGGGTAAATGAACAAGGCGAACTGTCGCTGGTGAATCACTTGGGGATTGATTTAGGTGATAGCCCTGAAACCATACTGAAAAATTTGCAAAGCGGAAACTTTGACTTAAATGATTTAAGTACAAGCGCAAAGGCGTCTGCCTCCGACTATCCTGATTTATTGAGAGATGTCGATGCCGATACACCAAGTCGGTTTAATGCTGATGAAACTCGACTATTTGAAGCCAGTGGCTGTGCCGGTAAAGTGGCAGTATTCGCTGTACGGCTCGATACATTTGATGTACCAAAGCAAGAACAAGCATTTTATATCGGCACCAACGACCCACTGGTGCTGACCAAGCTTCGCAGAGAAATGCTCAGTAATTTTAAAAATTTGCCTGAAGTGGGCGAATATATGCATCGCGATATCTTTAGCATTGCAGAGAAATATGGCAAAGATACCTTTTTAAGTGTCAAACATTTAGGCACCGACGCAATGCCCAAATTGTTCGCCATAAAAGGCAGAGCCGATGCGATACTCAATAAAATTGGGTTTCTACCTAACTACATGTGTGATCGTATCATGCAGCTTGTCGCAAAGTGTTTTCCTCAACATCTACCGAAGCGAATGATGCAATATCATAGCGACTATGAGCATCACCTGATTCTAAAAATGAGCGATGAAGGTATCGCTGAAGCTCAATCATTTTTGAAAGACTTTTTCGCTGATGAGTCGAATCAGGGTGATTACTTTGAGTGTAATAGTGAAGAAGCAACAAGTGCTTTTTTACATCGCTTTGCTGCTGCCGGAGCCGCCGTTCGATACCATACGCTGTATAGCAAGAAAGTCGGTGACATTCTTGCCTTGGACATTGCGCTTAAGCGCAATGAGGTCAATTGGGTGGAACAACTTCCTCAACATATTCAAGACCAAATTGATGTGTCGCTCTATTATGGTCACTTTTTTTGCCATGTTTTTCATCAAGACTACGTGCTTAAAAAAGGTGCAGACGCACACGCGGTCAAGTCTGCGATGTTAGAAGTGCTTGATGGACGCGGCGCAAAATATCCAGCTGAGCATAATGTAGGGCATCTGTATAAAGCTGATGCGCCTCTGCAAAAATTTTATCAAACGCTGGACCCTACCAATAGCTTTAACCCTGGCGTAGGAAAAATGAGCAAACATAAACGTAATTGCGCGTGTTGCCTTTAAGTGACGCCTGATATTGCGAGTTCTCCATTTTATTCGTAAATAAAAGAACCACCTTGGTATTTTTTCAGTAATCACTATCAACTGGAAGTAAACGAGGCGGTTATGAGCTTAACGCGCGCTGAGAAATTTGAATGTCCGTATTGTATGACCTACAACGACATTGAAGTTGACGAAGACAACGATATTGGTCAACAACAAATAGTAGATTGTCAAATCTGCTGTTCACCAATAGAGGTGCTCATTACAGATAACGGCTTTGGACTAGAAATCATTGCTAAACGAGATGATGAGTAGCTATGAATCATTGCTTTGACCGTCAGGCTATCGCGCAGATGAACAAGTTTCAACGAGCAAATTTCATCAACAGCTTGTCGGGATTTAAAAGCGCCAATCTTATTGGCAGCAAAGGCACAAACGGTGTACCTAATTTAGCACTTATTAGCAGCGTTTTTCATGTTGGTGCAAACCCGCCGCTTATTGGCATGATAATGCGGCCGCACACAGTGGTACGAGATACCTTGCAAAATATCAAGGACACTGGGTATTACACCATCAATCATGTGCACGCCGACATTGCCGCGCACGCTCATCAATGTTCAGCGCGTTACACTCCAGAACAAAACGAATTTATTGAGACCGGTCTGAGCGAGCAATATTCCGGCGGCTTTGCAGCTCCCTTCGTAGCCGAAAGTAGGGTCAAGCTTGCAGTAGAGGTAAGAGAAATACAGGTATTACAAATCAACCAAACTGAGCTGGTGATAGGCGAGATTATGAGCGTACTAACTGAAAATGGTTATGTGAACAGCGATGGCTATGTAGATATTGAAATGGCTGGATCAGTCGCCGTTTCTGGACTAGACAGCTACCACCGCGCTCAGCGTATTGACCGATTTAGCTATGCACAGCCGGATACGAGTTTAACTTCAATTTGGAAAGCCCAATCATGATCCCTAACCTAGACCAATTACTGATAGTCTGCGGCATTGCGATTGCGGTGGTCGCGGGCATTGTTTGGCTATTGATTAAGCTACCTCTTGAAGATGATGAACAGCAAAAGGGGCCAGACGAATAAAGAATAATAAATTTAATGTAGATCAAATGGAACGAAAACAGATTTGGTAGATCTAATTGAATAGTGTATAAGTATAACTACTAATAATATGTCAAAGGCTCACCCTCGCGGTGGGCCTTTGTCGTATTGGGCTAGCGTAAAAAAGAATAATTATCATTATTATTGGAATCAAAAGGAATAGCTATGAAAAAACTTGACCGTCGTGACTTCTTAAAATTGTCAGGCAGTACCTTAATTGGTGTTACTTTGGGTGGGGTTGCACTTCGTGCTAGTGCACAAGAAAAGCTTGCGCTAGACGATCCAACCGCAGTTGCGCTGAAATATGTTCACGAATCAGCGGTTGAAGGTGCATATTGTCACAACTGTATGTATATTCAAGGTGAAGACGGCGCTGACTGGCGTCCATGCGGTATTTTCCCCGGCAAGGTAGTGGCAGCCGATGGATGGTGCTCTGCTTGGATGAAAAAAGGCTAAGCTAAGCGTTTGATAAAAGAATAAAAAAGCCAGCATATGCTGGCTTTTATTTTTTTAAAACTAGCATAAGACGAGGGAGTTTCGTTAAATCCGATTCCAAATCAGTCCGTTTTCAGTCCAAAACTATGATCGCTTTATCCGACATTCTTGTCAGTGTTTATCTTACAAAGACTTAAGCATACCCATCCTCTTACCAGCTAACTTAATCTAAATACTTGTTTTTATTTGCTAAATTTATGATTTCAGACTACTTTGATTAAGTGGTATTTTAAATCACCATATACCTAAAACAACAAAAATAAAGAACATTTATGCGTAATAGTTATAGATCTTTGCAAACTTTCGCTTACATTTCGCGTAAATTCATAGTGGTAATAACATTACTTAAGTTTTATTAACTTTTGCTTCAAGGAAAACAACAAATGAAAAAGCTATTAATTGGTGGATTGTTAACAATGGCCAGTGTGTCGGTTTTTGCCGCAGACGTTTGCGAAGGCTATGGACCACAAACTGGTCGAGACATTGATTCACGCGAAGGAACAAACAAAGTCGTATTTTCTATGGCGCCACCAGCGTCGCAAATGAACCTTTGTAACATTCACTTCCACAAGAATGCTGAACACAAAGCAAAAGACTTTTCGGTTCCAGCAACAGAAGGCAAAGGCTTTATGTGTGGCATGAGTCAAAACCTGACTGCAGCTGAACTTAAAGCGCCATCAGGAAAAGTGTGCGGTGATTTAAAGCCAGGCGATACTATCGAAATGCATTGGGTTCATACTTCGTGTGATGTTGCACCAGGCCCAGGTCTAGGTAGCTGCTTATCACCTCAGTGTGCTAATCCAAACCTTCGCGTTGAGACGCAAGTATTTACACTTGTTAACGACTCTAATGCAATGGATTTTAATGACATGGATTACGATGGCAATATGGTAAACGGCTATCATCAAGCTAAATCTATTCCGATGACGACTGGCGCACCAGTTGAGTTTTTAGGCTCAACTACTGGTCCTTCGTTTGACGATGCGATGAAATGCTCACCGCTTCAGGTTAGCTGGTCAGTACGTCCACATTGCGCGAAAGTAGATATTAATACTATTGCTAATTGGTGTGAGAGCAACGAATTTGACGAAAAAGAAGGTCACGGTGTGCGTCAGTTAGTAACTGATCCACGGATGCTTTCTGCTATCCACTAGGTCGAAATTTTGACTTAGAAAAAACGTATAAAAAAACGCCGAGCATTGCTCGGCGTTTTAGTTTTAGAAAAACATATTTAATCAGGATTATCAGTAGAGTTTTTATTACCGTTGCCGATATCTATACCTATGGTTTCCTTATTTCCATTGGTATGACGGCGTCGCTACTTAAAACTCTTTCAGTACAAGACCTCAAACTGGGCATGATTGTGCATAGCATTGCGCAGCAGTCCGGGCGTTTGATGGTGAAAAGTAAAGGTAAAATTCGCCACAAAGGTGTGATTGACCAACTCATAGCGTGTGGCGTATCGACTGTGGTAGTTGAAATGCCAAAGCCTTTGCCATCGTCTAATCGCGCTTTCAAGCTTCCGAGCAAGACAAAACCTGTGTTGCCTGCCATTGCTCCCGAGCTCCCCGAAATCGATGATTTTATCGGACTTCAAGCTGCAAATGACGATAGCATTGTAGGCTCCACGGTGGTTAGTTTAGACACCATCCATATCGAAGAAACCACAGATGACTTTCCGCCCGTGGCGCTCGACAAAGCGGTGAGCTCTTCAAAACAGTTAGAGGCCGCTGAACAACTCGTGATTGATTGTAAAAATTTACATCAGCGCTTACGAATCGATATCGAAAATGAAGTCAAAATAGACTTGAGCGCTGCCAAATCACTAGTTTCAGAAATGCACCATGGTTTGATGCACAATCCAGATGCACTGTTATGCCTGAGTATGATCAGAAATGAGGGCGAATATCTCAGTAACCACGCAATGCATGTAGCAATTTTACTTTGTCATTTTGCGCGATACTTAGGGATGTCAGAGACCGATTGTAAACGCCTCGCACTGTTAGGCTACTTTTTTGATATTGGTATGGTAAGAGTCCCTAAAGAGATATTAAATAGCCAAGAAAAGCCGTCTGTTGAAGAGCAGATGATTATTCAAGCGCATGTAAAGTACTCAATTGACATACTAGAGCCCTTAAATATCGACAATGAGCTACTGCTAGCTATAGAGCAGCATCATGAGCGTCTAGATGGCAATGGCTATCCAAATCAACTGCAGGGTGAAGACATCCACAAGTTTAGCCGGATGTTGGCGATTGTTGATTGTTATGATGCAATGACGACAAATCGACCCTTTCAAAAGAAAACCAGTCCGGCTTCTGCACTAAAGTTAATCGCCAACAAAGATTATGGTTATGATTTAAAGCTCGCGCTGCAGTTTATTCGCTGCATGGGTGTATATCCGGTGGGGAGCTTAGTAATTTTAAACAACAAACACATCGCGATTGTCACGAAGGTCAAACAAAACGATGCCTTAAAACCAAAAGTTAAAATGTTTTACTCGATTTCCCATGGTGAATATGTGGAGCCCAAGACCATCGATTTATCTGTCAAAGGCTGTAAATTTCAAATTGTAAAACCCACCTTGCCTGAACATTACCGTTTGGACATGGACCGAGTACCCATTTAGCTTATGTTTAAGATATCGCTCACGTCCAGTCTTTGCATGCTGATCCTAATGGTATTCACAGCAGCCGTATATGCGGACTCTGAAGAGCCCATCGAAACGCCAAACGTATTGTTCGTATCGTATGGCAATTTAGACGAAGCGTTTGATTTAGTATTTAAGAGTAGTTTTACCAATACCCTGCGGGAACAGCGCCCAGAAGCTGTTATTTACGATGAGTTTTTAGATATAAAGCGGTTTAATGATCCTGACACGCTGGCAGCAACTAAGCTTATGCTCAATCAAAAATATAGCAATATCCCTATGGATTTGGTGGTATTTGACAGCTTGTTTGCCGCAAATATGCTTGACTACAGACGTACTTTTTCAAATAGCACAATAAAGATTATCCAGCTTCAAGGAAATGAGGTTATGCAGTCATTAGGGCCAAATACCTATACCTATTCGATTGCACCTGACTATCCGAAACTTATGCAGGCGGTATATGAGCTAACCGGACGTTCAGATATAAAAGTGGTTGTGGATAGCAATGAACATAATTTTTTAGTGAATTTAGCTGAACTCAATCAACTTGCAAAAGCAGAGCAACTTAAGTTCAATATCACCTTAGTAGAAGTGAATAGCTTCAGCGACATTGTTGAGTCACTTAGAGACGCAGACAACAATTCGGCAGTTTTTGTTACGCCGTTTTATACACAAAGCAATAAAACCTTTTTCAGCCCCTCTGAAGTCTCAAATCAGTTAGCCAAACTCATTCATCAGCCTTTACTTGTTCCGCTTGGTTCGATGGTTGGCTCGGATGTATTTGGTGGTTATGTAATATCGCCCAAATTAGTGGGTGAGCAAGTGGCGCATGCGGGTGCCGAGCTACTAAGTGGCCGCCCTATGAAAATCAATGAACGAGACTTTTATCAGTATGTGGTGAATTACCGAGCAGCGTCTCTTAATAAGTTAAGTTTGCCTGATTTGCCAAACAGCACGGTCGTCATTAACAAGCCTCCTAGCTTGTTAGGAATGTTTTTAACTGAAGTGGTGGCGGCCGCTATTATCGTTTTATTACTGACCCTAGTGATTTTTGTCAATACTTCTCGCTGGCGGCTATTAAATAAGCAAAAGCAAGAATTGCTTGATTCACAAGGCCAGCTTAAAAAACTGAATCAGCGTATTGATATTGCCACCAGTTCGGCAAATATTGGTATTTGGGAGTATGACGTAGAGCAGCAGCGCCTCGACTGGGATGCGATCATGTATCGTTTGCATGGCCTAGATATTATGGGGATTTCAGTCAATGTCGACCTTTGGTTAAGCTTGATTGATAAAAACGACCAACTCTTTATCAAGAGAATACTTACTGAACAAGGCGCTCATTCGGCAGATTTTTCGTTTGACTATCGGTGTATGGACCATGTCGGTAATGCTTATGTACACCGTATTCGCGGCGAGCGAATTTTAGATCCTCAAGGCAATATCCGTAAGATTACGGGCACGGTAATTGATGTCTCTGAGTCGGTAAAAAATGAAAAGCATCTGCGTCAAGAACATGAAAAGGCAGAGCATGCGCGTAACGCTAAAACCGCATTTTTAGCCAATATGAGCCACGAAATACGCACGCCAATGAATGGCGTGGTTGGAGCTGCGGATATTTTGTCGAAAGCGAAGCTCAACAGAGAGCAGGCAAAATATACGAATATGATTAAATCCTCTGCAATGGGTTTGTTGCATATTCTCGACGATATTTTAGACTTATCTAAGATAGAATTGGGAGAGCTAAAAATTCGGAAAAACCCGTCAAAGTTACGTACTATCGTGCAGCAAACGATGGCCAGTTTTGCATTGGAAGTTAAACGCAAAAACATCAAGTTAAAAATTATCTATCCAGAATCCGTGCCAGACACCCTGTTACTAGACGGTCAAAGAGTCAAGCAGGTGCTGTTTAACTTAGTCGGTAACGCCGTTAAGTTTACCGATGAGGGTTATGTTCAAATAACCGTCGATTTTATACCTAACCACGCTGCCCAGCGTGAGTGTGGTGAACTTTCTATTGTTGTTTCAGATACCGGTGTCGGGATCAGTGAGGAGGCCCAATCACGTATCTTTGACAGTTTTGAGCAATATGACGACACAACCGTTCGCAAATATGGCGGATCAGGCCTAGGACTCAGTATTTCTAAAAAGTTAGCCTCCTTAATGAACGGCTTGCTAAAGTTAGACTCAACCTCGGGTAAAGGTTCTTCGTTTTCGCTTACATTGCCTGACATTGCGGTAATGGCGAGTTCAGATATCAGCCACTCGCATCGTCAAATGTCACCTCCCGACTTTAGTCAAAAGAATATTTTGGTGGTTGAGGATATTGAGATCAATCGCGAAATAGTCGGGCAAATGCTAAAAGACTGCAATGCCCAATTGGACTTTGCGCATAACGGCGAACAAGCGGTCGATGCATATGCACAAAAACACTATGACTTAATTCTGATGGATGTATTGATGCCGGTCATGGATGGCTACGAGGCGACTAAGGCGATTCGTACGCTAGAAGAGCAAACTAATAGACCACATTGCCCGGTTGTCAGCCTGACTGCACATGCTTTAAACGGCGACAAAGAAAAATGCCTATCGGCAGGTATGGATGTATATTTGACTAAACCGATTGACCGTAACGCGCTTTATTTCACCTTAAATCAGCAGCTAAATCATAGGGCAGAAACGACATGATTAGTCTCGGTCCTCATAAACAATCTGCAGTATTGATGCTGCTCATTGCTTTGCTGTTTTGCGGTTTTGCTAGCCCTAAGTATGTGCACAGTAAAAGTCTACAGGCACCTAATATGATGGTGCTATTGTACGAACATGGTGAATTACCTTGGAATCAGGCTTTTAAAACTGCTTATATCGCTAGAGTAAAAGAGAGCTTTCCGAACGCCAATATATTTGTAGAGTATGTCGATGCAGTACGATTTAACGACACAGCTTATGTCTCGCTTAAGTTTGAGCAACTGAGAATAAAATATAAAGACATTTATTTTGACTTTGCGGTTGTTGACGGTAATGCCGATCTCGAATTTGAGAGCGAAACTTTTGCTTTTCTTGGCCGAACGCCAAAGGTTATTATTAGATGGGAACAAGATCAAAAGTTACGTGAAACCCCCATTCGAAAAGTCTTTAACCTAGCGCCCGACTTTATTTCGGCTATTGAGCACGCAGCCTCAGTTACGAATGCCAGTAACGCCTATGTGATGCATCATCAAGACAGTAACAATGACTTGATAGACGTCCCCGGGATTAAAAAAATCATCGCCCAACATGACTTTGCTATCGATGTTAGGTTTTTGCCGATTGCCTCATTGGCCGATGCAAAAAGTCAGTTACAGGGCTTACCTAAAAACAGTATTGTAATGTTGTCACCCTTTTATCTTTCGCTCGACGACACTCATTTGTACCCAAATCAAATTGTTTCACTGCTGTCGGAGCAGTCTAAAGTACCTATTTTTGTGCATTGGGATACCATGATCCGTGGTAATGCAATGGGTGGCCTCGTCATTTCTGCACAAAGCGTTGCCCAGGAGCTTGCTAATGCAGGGATCAGTGTGATCAATGGTAGTAATATGCGTTTTTCTTCAAGGCGTATTTACCAATATATTTATAACTACCCTGCCCTAGAAATACACAATATTGATCCAGCGACTTTGCCTGCAGATAGTCAAATAGTCAATCGCCCTGAAAACGTGTTTAGGATGTTCACTTTCACATCATTTTCATCGCTTTTTGTGGTGTTGATGTTGGTTTTTGTGATGATTTTTACCTTGCGTTGGAATGCCGTCTTAAATAAACAAAAAAGAAAGTTAACGCGCTCTAAATCTCATTTGTTGGCGATTAATGAGCGTCTTGATTTAGCCACATCGTCGGCGCAAATTGGGATCTGGGAATACGACTTAGGCTCAAAGCACGTATATTGGAATGAGTGGATGCAAAGACATCACAATATCCATAGTAATCTGCATAGCTTTAATTTAGATACATGGCTCACATTAGTTTATGAAGACGATCGAATCGAGTTAGAGCGCAAGTTACTGCATGCTATAGGCCGCAGACAATCGGTTAATACCGAATATCGAGTGAGACTTGACAATGGCCGAATAAAACACTTTTCGCTGCATGCAGAAATTGTCCTTGATGACAATAAATTACCAGATCGAATGCTCGGTACACTGAGCGATATTACAGATCAAGTTGAACATGAACACCTGCTAGAAGCCGAGCGTTTAGAAGCTGAAACCGCCACTCGCGCAAAAACTGAATTTTTAGCAGGTATGAGCCATGAAATTCGCACGCCAATGAACGGCGTGGTGGGGGCCGCGGATTTGTTGGTAGCAAGCAGGCTCAGCGACTATCAAGCTAAATATGCAAACATTATTAGACAATCGGCAACCGGTTTGCTGCGAATTTTAAACGATATACTCGATTTATCGAAAATCGAAAGTCATAAATTGAGGATTTCAAAGCATCCCTTTGACTTACCACATATGCTTATCGAAACCATTGAGCGTAATCAAGCCGCGGCAATCGACAAGCAGTTAAAACTTTCGCTGCATATCTCTGATAGCGCTAAAGTTTGGATCAGTGCCGATAGCATTAGAGTGCAACAAATTGTTCATCATCTTGTTGAAAATGCAATCAAATTTACGGAAGTAGGTGACGTTGACGTATTTGTGCACATTAGCAGCAAGCCTTGCAAAACCCATGGTGTAAAGAGCAGTTTAGAAATAGAAGTGAAAGACACGGGCATTGGTATATTGCCGGAGCACTATCAGCAAATATTCAAAGGCTTTGTGCAGTCGGGTTCAAATCAAATTTGCCAAATTGAGGGCGCCGGATTGGGCCTAACCATCTCTAATCAACTGTTGCAGTTGATGAAGGGCACCTTGAGCGTAAAAAGCCAGATAAGCCAAGGCAGCTGCTTTACCATACAGTTACCAGTGCAGCTCATCAACTATCGAGAGCCTTCGAGCAGTAACGAAAAACAAATTGTTGCGCCAAAATTGAAGGGTAAAACTATTTTGGTGGTGGACGATAACGCTATTAATCATCAAATTTTGAGTCAAATGTTGGTCGCAACTAAGGCTGAAATACTGGTAGCAGAGTCGGGTCGTCAAGCGATTGATGCTGCCAAATTACATGATATAGACGTAATTTTCATGGATATAGTTATGCCCGAAATGGACGGTTTTGAGGCCACACGACGCATTCGCGAAATGCAGATGCTAAAAGGTCAGTTACCCTGCCAAATTATCAGTATTAGCGCCGATACCGAAGCCCACACCGACGAGGCCTACATACAGGCCGGCATCGACCACGTGTTAAGTAAACCCCTGCATCAGCATCAAATATTTGATTTATTATCGCGTTTATATGAGCAAGAGCAGCCAGTGCAGGCACAGTTGTTGTTGTAAACGGCTACTTGCTGGCGTGAGTTTTAGGTGGAGGGGTGTTATTCGATTTCGGCGCGCGCGTCATTCCATGAATACCTTGGGTCAACGCCAATGGCAGTGAGCGCGTGTTGTACAAAGTGTTTTGTCACATAGCCCCCATAGTTATAAACAGAGAGATCATAGTTTTGTTGCTTAATCTCTTTATAACTGCTGCCCAGCATATGATTGAGCGGGCCTACATCAAACATGAACAGATTAACCATATTCTCTTTTTTATAAACCTCTCATTTGTGCTTTTAGAGTTCAAAGGTACGTGTCATTACTTGACCGGCTGAGTTTGTAGCAAGCACCTTTATTTGTTGTACGTTTTCTAGTTGCTGGGGCATTAACACTGCGCGGTATGGAAAGCTTGTGTCGTAAGCGATAAGTGTTTCTGATACATCGCCACTGCCTGAGTTTTTAATGGCATAAAACTTAATATGCGCAATATTAAATTCTTGTGAGGGCGCAAAACTCAATTCAATGGGTAAGAATATTCGCTCATTTTCTTCATACTTAGCAAGCATGTTTATCTCTTGTATATTACTCGCTGGGAGTGGGTCTTGCGAACGTACAAGTATGTAGCTTAAAGGTGCTAATTCAAACATAAACTGCTCTTGTGTTTGAGTCATGGACGATGCCGATTCGCTTAGCACTGAATAAGGCACTGCACTTTTGGGCATACTTACTTTTTGGCTCTCATTTGAGAAGTTAAATACCGCCATGTAGTCATGCAAAGTGTTTGGCACAATTCGACTAAATGCATAAACCCGCTTTTGTTCGTCAATAAATCGATTGATTTGTTCGCCTCTGCGCAGCGCTTTATGTGCTTGTCTCAATTTAGCTAATTTGGCAATTGCTTGGTAAAGGGGATGGCTAGTATCAAAGTTATCATCGGCGGTGGTTTTGCTGGTACCGATTAGGTTATTGTCGTTGTAGCTGTCTACTTTAGATGGGTCCATATTTTCCCTTGCGTCAACATCTCCACTGTCGCTGGTAAAGCCTTGCTCGTCGCCGTAATACACCACCGGTACTCCTCGAGAAAGGTACATAAATGCATGAGCAAGCTTACTGCGCGCAAGCTTTTCTTGCTCGCTTATATCGGGAAGACCTTGCGCAATAAACTGGCCTACACGTCCCATATCGTGGTTACCTAAAAAGTTAAGTAACTCGTTTGGACCGGAATCGGCGTCACGATAGTAATCATCATTGTCGATTAAATTTGCAAGCTGGCTTACGTTTTTGTCGGTAAACACCACGTCTTTTACATTAAAGGCAAAGCCAAAGTCGAGGACTGAGGGAAGTTTACCTGCATTAGTGTACTTACTTAAACCTGCTGGATTACCGTCGTAAACTTCGCCAAATATAAAGAACTCTGGAATGCCAATAGATTTAGCATGTGCAATGATATCTGGCCCAAATGACTGCCAAAATTCAAGATCTACGTGTTTTACGGTATCGATTCTAAAACCGTCGGGTTTAAATTCAGTGATCAGGTTTTTGAAGATTTCAGTCATGCCTTCTAAAACTTCTGGCTTGCTGGTATCGATATCGTCTAAGCCGGCAAAGTCACCTTTTATTACGCTTTCGCCTTGCCAAAACGAGTCACCTTGATTGTTATATAAACTCGGGTCGTTAAGCCACGCCGGCATCTTTACATTTTCTTCACCGGGTAAAATAAACGGGGTGTATTGTTTACCTTGGGCAAGTTCATCGCTAGCGATAAAAGGACAGCCTTTTTGTTCGCTGTTTAAAAACTTGCCGTTTGCATCGTGGCATTCTTTATATTTGATGACGTCGGCGGTATGGTTGGTAATAATGTCAAAGAAAATTTTGATATCGCGTTTATGCGCTGCGTCAATTAAGCTTTTTAAATCGTCGTTAGTACCAAAATGTGGGTCAATTTCAGTAAAATCGACTACCCAATAACCATGGTGAGCAAAGCCGTCGGGCTGCACGGCTCTATTGCGTAAAATTGGCGTCATCCAAATAGAAGTCACTCCCAGGTTTTGAATGTAGTCGAGTTTAGCTTCAAGCCCTGCAATATCGCCCCCATGAAAGGCCCATTTAGAGCTTACGTCTAGACCGCCATAGGAAATTGGACGGGCCGGATCGCCATTGTCGTTTTCAGGCTTTGCGTTGTGAAAGCGATCTGGCATAACAAAATAGAAAATTTCGTCTTGAATGTTGCGGCTCAAAAAGGGAAGGCCTTGCTCAGCAACAAGCCCATTGTTATTTGCATCAGGCGCTGTTTGAGTCTGCTCGAGTGGCTCTGTTTTATTGGCCGGTGAGCAAGCAGATATCAAAAGCGCCACAAGCATGGCAAGCGATATTGTGGCAAAGGAGAAAGGCTTGTTTATGGTTTTCATTATATTTCCCGACGTATATACCAAACTTTAACAGCGGCAATTGACAATATGATGACTATAAATCAAGTTGTTATGAAGGTGTCAATTTAAAGCCAAGTAAGCTTGTTGAATACGTATGTATCTTTATTAACAGTTTGTTAACGTTTATGCTCACGCCAAATTGAATCTATATTCTATAAAGACTTGAGCATATGAAACAAAATAAAGTGTTAAACCTGAAGTTTGCGCCACTACCTGCAAGCTGTAGCTCACGCAGTTCTTTAACATCATTAAGTATTTTCGCCCTTGTGCTCTGCACAATACTTATTAGCGCTTGTTCAGAGGGGCCGTCTCAAGTGCCCAAAACAGAAGAGCTTCAACAAAGCACAGTGCCAATGATTAATCCCTCAAATGTGAATGCATCAAACATCAACGCCTTCGGACACTCGACTCAAGGTGAAGGTAAACCTATTATTTATCAGGTGTTTACCAGATTATTTGGCAATACCAATGAAAACAATATTCCTTGGGGCAGTATTGAACAAAACGGCGTGGGTAAATTTAACGATTTCACAGACCAAGCCTTGTTAGGCATTAAAGAGCTTGGAACATCTTATATATGGTACACCGGTGTTCCGCATCATGGCGTAATAAATGATTATAGTGACTATGGCATCAGCCTAGACGATCCTGATGTGATAAAAGGACGCGCGGGCTCTCCTTACGCAGTGAGAGACTACTACAACGTTAACCCTGATCTTGCGGTAAACGTAAACAATCGTATGGAAGAATTTGAAGCCCTAATTGCCCGCACGCATAAACATGGCATGAAGGTCATTATTGACATTGTGCCTAATCATGTTGCACGAAATTATCAATCATTGAATAAGCCCCAAGGCCAAGAAGATTTTGGGCAAAGCGATAACACCAGCGTTGAATATGCTCGCGATAATAATTTCTATTATGTAATTGGTGAAGATTTTAAAGTCCCTCAAGCCGATGGCTATGCACCACTTGGCGGCGAAGCACATCCCTTGGCCGATGGCTTATTTACTGAAAGCCCCGCTAAATGGACAGGCAATGGGGCGCGCGTGGCGCAACCGAACATAGATGACTGGTATGAAACGGTGAGAATTAACTATGGCGTGCGTCCCGACGGAAGCTACGACTTTGATAGCTTGCCCGAAGAGTATCGAAGCTTAGATTATAAGGCCCATCATGCCTTTTGGGCAGAGCGCGATTTGCCTGACTCATGGTACAAGTTTGAAGCTATTGTGCATTTTTGGATGGACAAAGGTGTGGATGGTTTCAGATTTGATATGGCAGAAATGGTGCCTGTTGAGTTCTGGTCATTTTTAAACGCGTCTATAAAAAGTGAACGCGCCGACACTCTTCTGTTAGCGGAAGTGTATCAACCGCATTTGTATCGTGATTATTTGCAGCTTGGAAAAATGGATTATTTATATGACAAGGTCGAATTTTACGACTCGCTTAAATTGGTAATGCAAGGCCATGGCCCTATGTCTGCCATTGCAGATATTCAACAAGATATGGCTGATATTGAAGCGCATATGCTACATTTTCTTGAAAACCATGATGAGCAGCGTATTGCCAGTGACGCTTTTGCTGGCAGCGCTGAAAAAGGTAAGCCTGCCATGGTGGTATCGGCATTGATAAGTCGTTCACCTACCATGCTATATTTTGGTCAAGAGCTAGGTGAAGACGGCAGTGAAGATATGGGCTTTGGTAAGCCTACTCGCACCACTATTTTTGATTATGCGGGTGTACCTGCGCATCAACGCTGGATGAACGGCGGTAAGTTTGATGGTGGATTGTTAAGTGATTCTGAAAAAGCGCTACGTCAGTTTTATATTGATGTAATGAGAATCTCTGCACATCACCCAGCCATGAGCGGGCAATATCAGAACCTCCATCGTCTTAACCTTGATGCAGGCTCAGCTTATTCTGAACAGCAGTTTGCCTTTGTTCGATATACACAAAATAAGGCTTTGTTAGTGCTGAGTAATTTTAGCGATGAAGCTATTCAAAGCGATATTCAATTGCCCATAGACTTAATTACTAAGTGGGGGCTTGATGAAGGCGAGTATGCGATGCTTGAGCTACTTGGTGGCGAACAGGCGATGTTAAAGGTGGCAAGAAAACAAAGTGGGGCTTCAGTGAGGGTAAGTTTACCGCCACTTGGAAGCTATGTGTATGAACTCAGCTTAGGAGCACCGCAATAATGCGAAGCAACACACGCTCTGCTTTTGTTAGCTTTATTCTATGTCTTGGCATATTGCCATTTAGCGCGCAGGCAAGCGAGGCTGTTAGCATCAACAGCCTTGAGCTGCTCGAAAATACCCTTGAAATTGATACCACGGCAGGTCATGTCAGCATTAGCGCTTTGAACCATGAGTCGGTTGAAGTGTTTTATCAACCTTATGGCCTGAGTCAGCTCCCTTCTTTTGCGCTTCCAGAAGATACGCAATTGCCCAGCAAGAACGAGTTTACGACTGAGCTTACAGAGCACACTTCGGGTTATAGATTTAAGTTGCCCGAGCTTGATGTATTGATACAAAGCGCGCCTTTTAAGCTCAGCTTCATGAAAGGCGACAAACTGCTTGCCGAAGAAGAAGTGGGTTTGTTTGTATATGACACTTTGCGTGGCTTTCGCTTTGCTCTGCAAGATGATGAAGTGATATTAGGTGGCGGACAGCGAGTGCTGGGTATGGACCGTCGAGGTCATAGAATGCCGCTTTATAACAAGGCACATTATGGCTATACCACTGAATCAAACCAAATGTATTACAGTTTGCCTGCGGTGATGTCGAGCAAGCATTACATTATTGCATTTGATAATACCGCCAGTGGTTTCCTCGATATCGGGCACACCGAGCAAGATGTACTCCAGTTTGAAGCGGCAGCAGGGCGCACGTCCTACATATTTAGCGCCGGTGATAACGCACAAGATGTGGTGCAAAATTTTGTCAGTGTGACTGGCAAGCAACCCTTGCCCCCGCGTTGGGCCTTGGGCAATTACGCCTCGCGTTTTGGCTACCGCTCGCAACAAGAAACTCTCGATACAATTGATAAATTTATTGCTCAAGACTTTCCGGTAGACGCTGTTATTTTGGATTTATTTTGGTTTGGTCCAGACATTAAAGGACATATGGGCAATCTGAATTGGGATAAAATTACTTTTCCAGAGCCTGAAAAAATGATTGCGGAGCTAAAAAGCAAAGGGGTAAATACCATATTGATCACCGAGCCTTTTATTTTAACCAGCTCCTCGCAATGGGATTCTGCTGTTGAGCATAAAGCCTTAGCAAAAAACCTAGCATTTGAACCACGGACCTTCGATTTTTATTTTGGCAATACTGGGCTAGTAGATGTGTTCGATGAAGAGGCTCAAGACTGGTTTTGGGAGTATTATGCTAAGTTAAACGAGCAAGGCGTAGCAGGGTGGTGGGGCGATTTAGGTGAGCCAGAAGTACACCCCGCTGACAGCTTACATAGGCTAAACGAGCAATACGTAAGCGCCGATGAAATCCATAACGCTTATGGGCATAAATGGGCGCAAATGGTTTATGAACGACAGCTAAAAATGCGACCCACAGAGCGTCCGTTTGTGATGATGCGTTCGGGTTTTATTGGCTCACAAAGGTATGGCATGATCCCATGGACTGGAGATGTTGACCGTTCGTGGGGCGGGCTAAAACCCCAAGTTGAGTTGGCCTTGCAAATGAGTCTGTTTGGGCTTGCCTACATTCATTCTGATTTAGGAGGTTTTGCTGGCGGTGAAGTATTTGACGCAGAGTTATACACCCGCTGGATGCAATACGGTGTATTTCAGCCGGTGTATCGCCCCCATGCACAGGAGCATATCCCGCCAGAGCCAGTGTTTCATGATGAAGCGACCCAAGCGCTGGTTCGTCCTTTTGTTAAGTTGCGCTATCAAATGCTTCCCTATAATTATTCATTGAGCATGCAAAATAGTTTGTACGGTACGCCCATGATGCGTCCGCTGTTTTTTGCCTTTGAAGATGCGGATATTAATCGCAGCGATGCTTACATGTGGGGAGATGCTATGTTGGTATCGCCGGTAGTTTCTGCTGGCGTGAAGGCTCAAGATATTGAATTACCCGATGGGATATGGTTTAACTTTTTTGGTGATGCCAATCAAACCCGAGCACAATATTATCAGGGCGGACAAATTGTTAGCGTGCCGACACCCGCCCAAGAAATTCCAGTGCTGGTAAAAGCTGGTGCATTTATTCCAATGGTGGATGCTATGCAAAACACCCAAGCATATTCAACCGAAGTATTGCACGTTCATCACTATAGTCATGATTCAGTGGGCGCGAGCACTTACACTTTGTATGAGGATGACGGCAAAGACCCTAACAGTATTCGTGATGACGCTTTTCAGACCTTGAGCTTTCAAAGTCAACGCAATGCTGAGTCTTTGAATATTACTGCTTCGGTGCAAGGGCAATACAATAATGCGCCTATGAAGCGCCGCATATTATTGAGCATCCACGGCCTGCAGAGTGCGCCCACCTCTATCAAAATTAACGATTTATCATACTCACCTGTTGATGATCAAAGCATATTAGCGCTATCTAATGGTGCTTATTGGGATACACAGAGTCAGCAACTGATGGTGTCTGGCGTATTGCAAAAAGACATGACTGTGGGCTTAGATTTAGCGCAGTAATACTTTACTCTTGAGGGCTTTGCTTGTGCTTATAAACTACAAGCAGAGCTCTTGAATACGTATGCAGGCAAATAGTCATTGCTTACAAGTCAAGGTACACTCATCACATCTGTTACAAGTAGTTAACAATTAAAAAGAGTAGCATTAATGGCAAACAAACAACCTACCTTAAGTTTCTGGCAAGTATGGAACGTTAGCTTTGGATTTTTGGGGGTACAGTTTGGTTTTGCGCTACAAAACGCCAACGTTAGCCGAATATTATCTGACCTAGGCGCAGACCCTCATCAGCTTTCCTTCTTTTGGATTGTTGCCCCGCTCATGGGCTTAATCGTGCAGCCTTTTGTAGGTGCAGCTTCAGACCGTACTTGGAATCGAATGGGGCGGCGTACCCCCTTCATTTTTGCCGGCGCCATTGCTGCCGCTATTGGCATGGTGCTTATGCCTAACGCGCCCTTATTTGTTGCCTTTATGGCCCCAATGATATTTGGCGTACTCATGCTCGCGATTATGGACGCATCATTTAATGTGTGTTTTCAGCCTTTTCGGGCATTGGTCTCAGACATGGTGCCGCCAAAGCAGCGCAATGTAGGCTACTCCATACAGTCCTTGCTCATCAACGTTGGGGCAGTTGTAGGCTCTTTATTGCCATTTATTTTGACCAACGTTATTGGTTTAGATAACACCGCTCAGCGCGGTGAAGTCGCGCAAAGTGTGATGTGGGCGTTTTATATTGGTGCAACGGTATTATTGGGTACTGTGCTGTGGACAGTTTTTAGAACCAAAGAGTATGCTCCCAAGCAATATTATGCCTACAAAGGGATGGATGCAGACGCAGTTGCCAAAGAAAGGGCCCAGGTTAAGCCTATTACCGAGCGTTTAGCTAACTTCTTTAGCTTAGTCATTCATATGCCTAAGACCATGCGTGGCCTAGCGGTAACCCAGTTCTTTTCGTGGTTCTCTTTATTTATTATGTGGGTATATACCACTAACGCGATTACCCAGCATATTTGGGGTGTGGATAAAAAGTGGTTTGATCAAGCCTACTTGGCATCACTTGATAGTATCCCCTTAGAAATTGTGGCAGCAAAAGGCGCGGCCGGAGATTGGGTGGGTATTATTTTTGCCGCTTATTCTTTGTTCGCCGCTATATTTTCTATTTTCTTGGCTAAGTTAGCCGACAAACTCGGTCGCAAGCTTGTGTATTCGGCGTCATTGGCACTAGGTGGTATTAGCTATATCAGCTTTATGTTTTTCCAAAACTTTACACCGGTCGACGTCAATTTGTTTATTACGCAAGTCACCGTGCCAATGGGGGCCTTATATCTACTGATTCCAATGATAGGCGTTGGTATTGCTTGGGCCGCCATATTGGCCATGCCCTATGCAATGTTGGCAGGCTCCTTACCGGCAGACAAAACCGGTATTTATATGGGAATATTTAACTTCACTATTGCGGCGCCACAAATTTTAAGCGCGCTCACAGCGGGCTTAATCTTAAAATATGTTTTTGATAATGTAGCTATTAATATAATTGCGCTGGCTGGAGTATTGATGTTTTTTGCAGCCGCCTCGGTATTTTTTGTAAAAGAAAGCGAAGAAAGCTGAGGCGCCTAGCTTGCGTCGTCAAAGCCCACGACATCATAGTTTGCGTCAATGCTTGATTAATGGCAAAAAGGACCAAAGAGAGTACAAATGCGCCGACTAACCAGCCGTAACGCAGCATACCGCTTATAATGGGAGCTAATTCAGTAGCGCTTAATGTATGTTAACGAATTGTTTAAATACTCCTTTGAATACGTATGTAGACGCTAGTCCTCAGTAGTTAATTTCCGTATTGTTAGCTGCGTGATATCTGATGGTATCAAGATTGAATATATAATTAAGGTTTTAGCAATGACAGAACAAATGTGGTGGCGTGGCGCGGTAATTTATCAAGTATATCCGCGCAGCTTTAACGACAGCAACAATGATGGTATTGGTGATTTACCCGGTATCATCAATAAACTCGATTACATTGCTAGTTTGGGCGTTGATGCAATTTGGATTTCGCCATTTTTCAAATCCCCCATGAAAGACTTTGGCTACGATATTAGTGATTATCGCGATATTGACCCCATTTTCGGAAATTTAGAAGATTTTGATCGCTTAATTGAAAAGGCACATCATCTAAATATAAAAATTATGATTGACCAAGTGCTCAGTCATACCTCTGACCAACACCAGTGGTTTATTGAAAGTCGCGAAGACCAAACAAATGACAAAGCAGATTGGTACGTGTGGGCAGATGCCAAAGAAGACGGCACCCCACCTAATAATTGGCTATCAATATTTGGTGGCATGGGATGGACTTGGGAGCCGCGGCGTCAGCAGTATTACCTACATAATTTCTTAACTAGCCAGCCCGACCTTAACTTCCATAATCCTGATGTACGCCAAGCGGTGTTAGATAATGTTGAGTTTTGGCTAAAGCGTGGCGTGGACGGCTTTCGTTTAGATGCGATTAATTTTTGCTTTCATGACGCTCAGCTTCGTGACAATCCAGCTAAACCTAGAGCATTGAGGAAAAGCATAGGTTTTGATGAAAAAAATCCTTATGCCTACCAGTATCATTATTTTAATAACACACAAGATGAAAACTTGGGCTTTATTGAGTCTATTCGCAGTTTGCTTAACAAGTATCCTGGTACGGTTGCTCTAGGTGAAATCTCATCTGAAGACTCGTTGCAGACAATGGCACAATACACCGAAGGCAATAAGCGCTTGCATATGGGGTATAGCTTCGATTTACTCAACGAAAACTTTACAGCAGGGTATATAAAGCAAGTGGTGAGCTCACTAGAATCTAAAGTGGCGGATGGCTGGCCGTGCTGGTCTATCAGCAACCATGATGTGCAAAGGGTAGTAAGTCGATGGGGTAAAGCAGGAAATCATGAGCGCTCTCCTGATTTTGCAAAAATGTTGTTTGCGATGATTGCATCACTGCGCGGAAGTGTGTGTAGTTATCAAGGTGAAGAACTCGGCTTACCAGAAGGTGACATTGCTTACGAAGATATTCAAGATCCTTACGGCATTGCATTTTGGCCTCAATTTAAAGGGCGCGATGGTTGCCGTACACCGCACCCATGGAAGCATGATGATGAGCAAGCGGGCTTTAGCCAAGTAAAACCGTGGTTACCGATGCTAGATTGTCACAAGGCATTAGCGGTCAGCAAGCAAGAAGACGCGGATGACTCAATATTAAATAGCTATAGAAACTTCACGCAGTGGCGTAAACAATACCCCGAATTGCTATATGGGGATATTACATTTATTGATAGCCCTGAACCGATTTTAGCGTTTACTCGTCAGTACGATGGCTCACAAATGTTGGTGTGTTTTAATTTAAGTGCTCAGATGCAGAGCATAAATTTGGTATTGGCAGAATCAATGAAGCCTCAGTGCGGCCACAAACTCGCCTCAGGTAGATTGATCAATGGCGTGATTGAGCTTCCTCCGTTTAGCAGCTTTTTTAGTAAAAGTTAGTGATTCACTATGGGCAGCCTGTATTGAGCCATGAGGGTAGATTTTTTGTTGCAATCCATGGCTAATACTTGAATAAAGAAGCCCTACTGGTGTATACATGACATATTATGAGTTTTTAGATGTGTTTCATGAAAAGTAAAGCGACTTCATTTGATATTGCATATGCTGCGGGAGTTTCGCAGTCAACTGTTTCGCGTGCACTTTGTGACAGTCCTTTAGTAAACCCTGAAACTCGTGAGAAAATAAAGAAAATCGCGCAAGACTTAAACTATAAAGTCGACAAAAACGCGAGTAATTTGCGCAAGCAAAAAAGTAAAACACTCGCCCTTTTGTTGTTTGAAGATCCCACCTCTGACGATAGCTCCATCAACCCATTCTTTATCAGTATGCTTGGCAGTATTACTAAGGCTACTGCAAGCGCTGGTTATGATTTGTTAGTCTCTTTTCAAAATTTAAGCGACGATTGGCATGCGGTTTATGAAGATAGTAATAAAGCAGACGGTTTAATTCTTTTAGGTTATGGCAATTATACTGATTACGAACACAAGCTTTCTCAGCTTGAAGAACAAGAAACTCACTTTTTGAGGTGGGGCGCACCCGACAAAAATCACCCTAATATTTCTATTGGCTCAGACAATTTCAAAGGTGGTTACATGATCACTCAACATTTGTTAGCTAATGGACATAAACGCTTTGCCTTTATTGGCGATATTGGTGCCAGCGCACCAGAGCTCAAAGCCAGATATGAGGGTTGTATGAGCGCATTGCACGAAGCCAAGCTAGGTTCCGCGATGTTGCAACATGTTGATGCTATCTCTACCGAATCTGATGGCTATTTGGCAACTTTACAATTATTAGATGAATTTGTGGGTGATAAAAAACCACAAGCTATTGTTTGTGCCTCTGATTTGATGGCCATAGGTGCAATAAGAGCGATTAATGATCGTGGTATGCAAGTTCCAAAGGATTTTGCGGTAGTGGGTTATGACAACATTCCTGCCAGCAGTTTCTCTACTCCCGCGATTACGACTGTGCAGCAAAACACAGTATTAGCGGGTCAATTATTGGTCACCAACCTACTGAAACTGATTCATAATGAGTCGGTCGTCGATATCTTAATGCAGCCTGAACTAGTTATTCGACGTTCATGCGGTGCAAACTGAGTTTTTCTACTACTTAAATCCCTAACCTTGCAGACCTTGTTGCAAAGTGTTTTGAGGCATTCAAAGCATGATACATGCTAGTTGCTAAAATAAGGTGTAAATAAATGTAGCAAGCGATGACTGCTGAGTAGCTACTACGATCGCGCCTAACAGCGCAAGAATGACAATTATAGGTAAAAGCCAAAGCTTTTTGCGCACTCGCAAAAAACGCCATAAGTCTTGTAAAAATTCAATCACGCTAAAATGGTTCCTCTAAACGTTTTTTGTCTTTGTTAGCATCTGTATTTTCCTTCTTTACCCAGTTACTTTTGCTTGTAACACGCTTTTTATATTGCAGTTTACCCAACATGGCCATAATAACCCCAATTGGCGTGATTATGATATAAAACACCAAACCCAAAATCAGCGAGGTGTTAAACCAACCGAGAACTGACGCGATGACCATCCACGCATAATAGGGATAATAAATGCCTTTTGGATAGAACACATGAAGCGACATCAATACTATAGGAACTGCCAGCGGCCAATACGGCAAGTTAGGGCCAAATAACCATGGCAAGAGGAGCATAAAAATAATGGGAAAAGCCAATGACATGAGGCGTGCAAATGAGCGCAGAGCCTCTACGTCGTCTTTGCTAGCCAAAGGTAATATTATTTTTTGTAAGAGCTTTATCATGTGTATTAGTCCTTCTCAAAGCGGACGGTTTTAGCTAACTCAATCTGGTCAGCGGGTTGCTCTGACTTAAGCAAAACCACATTTTGCATTACCAACACATCCATGTCGGTCGCAAGAAAACAGCGAATAGCATCATCTGGACTGCACACTGGCGGCTCTCCTCGCACATTAAACGAGGTGTTAATTACCATACCAAGGCCACTGAGGTTCTTAAATTCGCTGATAAGTCGATGAAATTTGGGATTGCTCGCTCGATGAACTGTTTGCACCCGCGCCGAGTAATCTACGTGCGTAATGGCAGGCACGCTGCTGCGAATTTGATGTAGCTTTTCTAAGCCACTCGCACTTTCTCCTTGAAGCTTAATACAATGCTCCTCTTTCACATTGGCTACCAATAGCATGTAAGGACTTGGCACGTCTAAATCAAACCATTTACCCGCATCTTCGCTTAAAACCGCAGGGGCGAAGGGTCGAAAGGACTCGCGTTGTTTAATTTTTAGGTTCATTTGTGACTGCATCTGTGTATTGCGTGCATCTCCAAGAATTGAGCGATTACCTAAAGCACGTGGGCCAAACTCCATAGCGTCTTGAAACCAACCTAGCACTTTACCTTGGTCAAGATAGCTAGCCACTTGCGTATATAAATTGTCGTCACTTTCTACTGAGAAAACCAAAGTTTTGCTTTCACATGCTTTAATGACGTCTTGACTCGTAAAGCTCGAGCCTAGGTATCCTCCTTTCATATGATCTAGGGCGCCAAATTCTGGGTCTTCATCGGTGCTAACAAGTGATGTTTTGGGATTTTGAAAATATTTATGCCAAACCTGTAACGCTGCGCCAATAGCACTACCCGCATCACCAGCAGCAGGTTGGACCCAGATATTTTTAAACGGACCTTCTCTCTTTAAACGTCCATTTGATACGCAATTAAGCGCAACACCGCCGGCTAAGCATAAATTTTTACACCCCGTTTGTTGATAAAGGTGTTGCGCAATATTTAGTACAATCTCTTCTGTGACCACTTGAATCGAACGCGCTAAGTCCATTTGTTTTTGCGTGGTGTCTGCGTCTAAAGGATGAGCAGGCCCTTCAAACAAGGAGTGAAACTTCGCGTTAGTCATGGTGTTACCAGCAGCGTAATCGAAATAGTCCATGTCTAAAGAAAAACTACCGTCTTCCCTGATTTTGACGAGCTTTTGCTTAATTAAATCTGTGTAGATGGGCTCACCATAAGGCGCCAACCCCATTAGCTTGTATTCACCACTATTGACCTTAAAGCCACAGTATTGGGTAAAGGCTGAATACAGCAAACCCAAGGAATGCGGAAAATGAATTTCAAATAGCGGGCTTAAATTACCAGATTGACCTCGCCAAGCGGAAGAAGTTGCCCACTCGCCAACGCCGTCCAAGCAAAGTATGGCCGCATCATCAAAAGGACTCGGAAAGTAAGCTGCGGCGGCATGAGATTCATGATGCTCACAAAAGAGCAGTTGAGGGACTTTGGGCTTTTTCTCTTTAGTGACTTCGTCGTAATAAAGACTGCTGTTTGCTTTTGCGCGCTGTTGATGAATAAGCTTGCGCAGATGGGTTCGCAGTACTGACTTCAAGTAGAGCTTTTCCTTTAACCAAATAGGCATGGCGCGTAAAAATGACAAAAACCCTTTGGGCGCCGTTGCTAAGTAGGTTTCTAGCAAACGTTCGAACTTTAGTAGGGGTTTATCGTAAAAAACGATAGCATCAATAGATTGTAGGTCGGTGTCCGTACTTTGCAGGCAATATTGGATGGCCTGAATGGGAAAGCTGGGGTCGTGTTTAATACGAGAAAAGCGCTCTTCTTGTGCGGCGCATCGGATATCGCCATCGATGATTAACGCCGCAGCGCTATCATGATAAAAAGCCGATATCCCTAAAATTTTTGTCATTTCAATGGCTCTATTTACAAACCGGCATTTAGTGTACTGATATTTTACAACTGAACTAGTCTAAAACTATGAAATAACGAATTTTTACCACCGCATACGTATGCAACAATCCGTTAACATGATTTTTACCCAAATTTTAGGATAAACTACGTCCCAGAAACGCAATAATTATGTCATCAAAGGCAATACAACAAATATGCCGGCAAAAAAACAACACAATAACAATACTCACAATAATGCGGCTAAAACACGCCCTGTTTTTTATGTTATTGCCATGATATTACCGTTTGCGCTATTGCTGACATTGGAGGTCGTCTTGCGTGTCTCAGGATTTGGACATAGCTATCCCTTATTCATTGAATCAAACTATAAGACTGAATACCTTCAGCCCAATCCAGATGTCGTAAAACGGTTTTTTCATCAACCAGCATATGCTCCGCCAGTAGGACCTGACACCTTCTTATTCAAGAAACAAAAAGATCCGAACAGTATTCGCATTGTGTTGATGGGCGGCTCCAGTGCCGCAGGCTTCCCATATGGTCGTTTTGGCTCGCCGGCAGCGATGCTCAATCAGCAAGTAAAAGCGCAGTTTCCAAACAGTCATATTGAAATTATCTCGGTAGCAATGGCCAGTATAAATAGCTATGCACTTTTAGACTTTGTGGACGAGGTCATTGCCATCGAACCAGACGCCGTCCTCATGTATGCGGGCCACAATGAATATTTAGGTATTATGGGAGTAGGTTCGGTTTATGCTTCCAAAGGTAGCCATGCTGCTAATTTGATGTTTCTCAAACTAAAAGAATGGCGAATTTTTCAGTTGATACAAACTGTGTATCAGTCCTTTTTAGGAGTGGCACAGTCAGTGGACCATAGTGACAGTTCTCGCACGGTGATGGCCTCTGTTGCAAAAGAAAAATCAATTGAATATGGCTCTGCGCTTTTTCAGCGAGGTGTGCAGCAATTCGAACAAAACTTGCAAGGGATTCAGCTCGCTTTTATGCAGGCACAAGTGCCTTTGTATTTATCGACCATCGCGTCTAATGAAAAAGACCTTACACCTTTTTCGTCTTATAATTCACCCGAAGTCATAGACCTGCTAGATGAAACAAAAGTACGCTCCAATCGACGCATTATACAACAAGGCCTGCGCATCTTAGATGGTGGTATTCATTCAGCCGATCTCGCCTATGCGGTGGCGCAAGCCATGCTCAGTGAGAAGGATGAACGAGCCGCGGCATATTTTGCCATGAGTAGAGATTACGACCTTCTGCGCTTTAGAGCGCCCTCTGCTTTCAATAAAATCATTCAAGCGGCAGCAGACACAGATGTCTTGACCTTTCTAGTCGACAGCGAAGGCGAGATTCGTAAAGACAGTGACAGCCGGATAATAGGCGCCGAGCACATGCTCGAGCATCTTCACCCTACACCTCGAGCTTATTTTTTAATCGGTAATGCTTTTTTCAATGGCCTAGTTAATAATCAAGCATTTAATGCTTTGATGGGTAAAAACCATGGCGCAACTCGCTCGCTACCGATTGATAAAGCATGGGTTAACATGCCGCTATCTGAGGTAGATTTAATGGTGGGCGATTACAAGATTTTAACGCTGACTTCTGATTATCCTTTTACAGATAGTAAGCAAGCCATTGCTGCACCTGCAGATACTAGCGCGCTGCAAAAAATTGCAAAACGACGCATTGAGGGGGAGTCATGGCTCAACACTCAGCAAGCACTTTTGACCATTCTGCAAGAGCAAGGAGATATTCGACAAGCGGCTAATGCAGCAGGTTTACTCCACGACGCTTTGCCAGATGAAGCTCAAGCGGCAAGAGTTGCGAGCTTGTTATATTTGCAAATAGACGAGCTTGGCCTCGCAGAGTTTTATGCTCGCCGAGCACTATATGTGCAGCAACCGGGCACTCAAATTAATGCTAATTACTATCTCACGTTGGCTGAAATTGTATTTAAGTCAGGAAACCTTCCTGATGCCATAGCGATACTCGACGCGCTCTTGAGAATCGAACCAGATAATCAAAGGGCGCTAAGCATTAGGCAGCAAATCAGTACTTAGCTTAGATAAATAGAAGCAATATGAATGAAAAAACAAACTAAAAAGCAAAACGATAAACACTCTGCTGCAAAGAGTCCGATTATTTTCTACGTGATCACTGCATGTATTCCTGTATTGTTTTTTGTATTCTTTGAGTTAGCACTAAGAATCATTGGCTTTGGGCAAGACCTTCCTTTATTTATCGAAAATCCAGCCCATCCAAGTTATCAACTGCCGCGGCCTGATGTGATGGCGCGGTATTTTCCAGAGAACGCCCCTAAGCCTTCCGTTACTATGGAAACCAACTTCATTCTCAAAGAAAAACCGAAAAACGGCTATCGAGTAGTTGTGCAAGGTGGAAGCACTGCAGCAGGCTTTCCATATGGATTGGGGGCCAGCATTGCTGGCACTCTCGACCAACGACTTAAATCGAGCTTACTAGGTAAACATGTAGAAGTACTCAATACCGCAATGTCGGCTGTAAACAGTTACACTTTGCTTGATTTTGCTGATGAAATTATAGAACAGCAGCCAGATGCTGTGCTGATCTATGCCGGTCACAATGAATTTTTAGGTATTTTAGGGATTGGCTCAAACTATACGGCGATGGGCTCAGGTATTACCACACGTTGGTTTCTAAGCCTCAAAGACCTGCGGGTTTTTCAGCTTCTGCAAAGTTTCTATTTTTCACTGTCTAGCCCTGAGGCATCGAAAGGATCGCCAAACGAGGCAGAAATTACTGAAGTGCAGCAAAATAATCAGCGCTCACGCACTTTTATGGCAAAGGTAGCTAAAAACAAGTCTATACCATTAGACTCAAGTGTATACCACGCAGGTTTAGCGCAATTTGAAAACAATATGTCGGCATTGCTTGGCAAATATCAATCAGCTGGTATTCAAGTATATATATCCACCATTGCGAGCAACCAAGCAGACCAAGCGCCGTTTTCAAGCTTGCCGGTAGAAGCCGAGTTTCAGACGATTACAAATGCCTTTTTTTCATCTGTCGCTAATACAGACAGAAGTAGCGTAGTTCAAGACTTACAAAAAATATCACCGATTTTGTCGCAATCCACTTCTGCGGATCTACATTATCGTATTGCAAAGCTAGCGACCGAACTCAAACAAGTTGAGATTGCAAAAACGCACTTCCGCTTAGCGGTGGAGCACGATCAACTTCGTTTTAGAGCACCCTCAGCCATAAACGACATCATCCAAAGGCTCGCTTTAGAATTTGATGCTGTGCTTGTGGACGCGCAGCAAGCGCTCGAAGTGCGCAGTCCAAACGGGATTATCGGCAACAGCATGATGCTTGAACACCTGCACCCTACTTTGCAAGGATATTTTGTAATTTCGAACGCATTTTATGAAGCCATCGCCGAAAATGTAAAGGTAAGACCATTTGTAAAAAATAGTATTGAGCGTGCTTGGTCGGAACGCCTGGTCTTACCCCAAGAAGAATATTACGGCTTTGCGACGATATTAAATTTAACCTCTGATTATCCCTTTACTGCGACTCCGAAAAGGCCCTCCCTACCCACACCATCGGATTGGCAACAACGCTTAGGAAAAGATTTTTTTGCTGGTAGAACGTCATGGTTGGAAATGATGGAAATCAGTTTGAACCGTTACAAAAGCGAAAATAACCAAGTTATGATGGCAAAGACAATTCAAATTTTAGCCGATGCACTCCCTCATAATGGTCTATACAATTTACAAATCGCTGAGATTAAATTCAAACAGCAACGCTTAAACGAATCCTTGCATTATTACCAACGTGCAAAGCTCGCGGGCGCAATTGGCAGCGCGATTGATAATAATATTAGTTATTTAAAAGGTGCACTTAGTTCTCAGCATTAGTGATGCAAGTCTTGCAATAGTCATACATGGTAAATAAAAAAAACCAGCGATATTACGCTGGTTTTTTAATTCATGCTTTGAATAAAGCAATAGGCAAAGCGCTTAGTTGACCGGTGTCACCGTCACGGTAGGCGCCTTAGCATCTGGCCCTCGTACTGTGAACTGATACATACCAGCTGCAGGAGCTTCGATGTTTAAGTTCGCACTATTGCCATCTTGGAACAATACTTTTGGTTCGCCTATTGTTACGCCTGCGGTTTCGTCAGACGTGCCTCCTAAGTTTACAGTCGCCCAATCTGAGCTTGCCACTTTAAACGCTACGTCAGAGCCATCTAAGTTAATGTTTACACTGTAAACACCCGCACCTTGATAGACCAATGGGTCATTTTCACCCCAGCCATTTAAAGACCCTCGGATAAACACCGTACTAGCACCAAAGAACTGCTCATTGAAGACTCGTATCTTAGGTTCGTCAAGGTTTGTGCTGTCAAAAATAAACACATAGTTGCCAGCTTCTGCTACGTCAATGAATACATTGGCACCATTTTCAGTGAGCGGTAAATCTTGACCTAAAACAATAAGATCATCAGCGTCATCTTCACTAAAGGCGCCTAGGTTCGGTGCAGCCCAACCTTCGTTGGCAACTTTGAATTGATATTCTTCAGCATTTAGAGTGACCGCTACTGAATACAAACGTCCGCCATCGTAGTTGAACTCATTATCAAGTCCCCAGCCATTCATGCCGCCGCGAAGGAAGATAGGATTACCTACATAAGGTTCTTCGTTCACGATGGTCAAAGTAGCTGCATTGGTATCGCTTGCGTTAAAGCTAAACACATAGGTAGCATCCACACTTGGCGTAAAGGTCATGTTGCCTTCACCTGCGAATACATCTTTCTCAGTTGCTTCAATAACTGCAGGAGCACCATTGTTGCCATAATCGACCGATGACCAATCACTCGATGCTACTTTAAATGCATAAGTAGTGGCACCAGTTAACGGAATAGCAACTTCGTAGACGCCATCACCTTTATAGGTCATTTGGTCTAGTTCGCCCCAGTCATTCATCTGACCGCGTATAAACACTTCAATATCGCCAAAAGGCACTACATCAGGCGCACCAGAAGTCGCGAAAGACGACAAGCCGTAGCCGCGATCCATACCTTGTGGCTTAACAAACACCGCCATGGTCAGCGCAGGAACAGTAAATGTGCCATTACCCGAATCGTCAGAACCTTCCGAGAAGAATGCATCACGCACAACTGGGTCAACTGAACCAATAAGCGTACCATGAAGTTCAAATCCAGTGGCAGTAAGCACTTCTATAGCTCTCTCTTCATAGCCTGTGTTTACTACGACAACGATCGCGTCATTCATCGGGTCAAGGTCGTCAAGCATGACGTCACTGCCAGCATTTATGCCATCGTCAAGGCTCATTACAATTAAACCTTGCTGCTGTCTTGAGCCGATATTGTGGAAACCAACGCGCGCTTTAATGTCATCAGCAGTGGTCAATCGGAACAGTTTACTGTCGCGACGTATACTTAAGTACTCTTGGAACACCTCTTTAGCAAACTCAATTTGCGACATGCTAGCCGCGCGCTCTGGAGAAAACATAAAGGTAGAAATGGTCTCCCACATACCTTGGTTGTCTTCCGCTAGTGGTAAGCCTACATTCCAATTGTTAGTTTCGAAGGTAAGGTCGATACGGCTGAACCAGTCACCAGAATCATAGGTGTTGCGGTCCATAGACTTAGAGCGCAAAAAGTCGCCACCCATTTGTAAGAACGGAATCCCCTGCGACAACATAGGAATACCAATCCCTATGTTTTGCGCGCGCACTCTTTCTTCTAGTGTCAGGTTAGACGGGAGGTTGTAGTTATATTGATCCCACAAGGACTCATTATCATGCTTTGATACATAGTTAATAATGTCGGCTGGATCTAAAGCATAACCGCCTAGTGATCTTGTTTCAGTCGCATTACCACCAGAGGTCTCTAGAATAAAGTCGGTCAAGGTGCCGGCCATCGACATTTTAACAATGTCCTGATCGTTCATTGCGGTGGTCAAACTAACCTCGCCATCTGCACCTAAACGACTGTTTCTAGTGCCGTTATAGAAAATGTTTCCGCGACGAATACCCTCTCTTACTCTGTCATTAAAGGTACCAATTTCAGTTCCCGCCATATTGATTTGATTCGCCTGCTCGTAACCACGGTCTTGACGTGTCCAACCTTCTCCATAGAAGTAGTTGTCTTCATCGATTTCGCGCACTTTGGCATACAAATCAACCATCGTATCTTTAGTTGCTTGACTCATAATATCAAAACGGAAACCATCGAACTTGTAATGTTCAGTCCATAGAAGTAAAGAGTCTTCCATGAATTTTTCCATCATACGGTTGCGAGGTTCGGTGTCATCACAGCACGTTTCACGAACAATTGAACCGCTGTCTACTTCATATCGATGGTAGTAACCCGGTACGACTTTATCGAACACAGAATTTTCAAACAAACCAGATGCGTTAGTATGGTTATATACAACATCAAGTACTACTCGCAGACCAATTTCATGCAAGGATTGATTCATCGCGCGCATTTCAATAATACGCTCAACACCATCTGGGTTGGAAGAGTAGCTTCCCTCTGGTGCATTAAAGTGTTTAGGATCGTAGCCCCAATTAAACTGATCAATATCACGTAGCTGCTGCGCCAAGGCTTGTGCCGCGCCTGGCTCACTTAACACTTCATAACTATTATAAAGCTCACCAATAGTTAAATCGCGTGGCGTATTATCGCGACAAATTTCTACCGCAGGCTTTAAAGCACATACTTGTTGAACGGTGCTTGAGAAATCGACGGTTCTGTTGGTGTCTTCGTTTATGGTTGCGATGTCGTTAGCCGGCAACATATGAAAATGCGTTAAACCTTTTTGAGCTAAGGTTGCTAAATGCTGCATAGGCGCTGAATCTTTTTCAGTAAACGCAAGATACTTACCACGATTTGCCTCAGAGGTAGACTCATCTAGCGCACTAAAATCGCGTATGTGACCTTCATAGAGCACCGCATCTTCTGGGTCTGTAATAGTAGGAATGATGTGCGTATCCCAGCCTTCTGGCTTGAGATCTTCATCTTGTAGATTCACAAACTGAGAGAAACGGCCGTTTAGCGCTAGGCTGACAGAATAAGGGTCCGTCACGTCTAATACTTCTATTTGATCATCTTCAGGATGAAACACCGTCACTTCATAGCGATACAAGGCACGGTCTAAATCCATTGAGCCCGCATAAGTCCAGATACCCGTTGTTGCGTCGTAAGTCATTGCATTAGTAGACTGCAAGCGCTTGTCTGCACCATAAAGTTTGAGCGCGACATTCGTTGCTGTCGGTGCCCATACTCTTGCTTCAATACCTGAATCTGTATAAACAGGGCCTAATTGCGCTTCATCTGCGTCATTTTCACCCACTGTGTATAACTGGTCTAAGACATTTGGAATTTGAATGCGAGTGGCAGCAACCAGCTTACCTTCGTTGTTGTATGCACCTAATACGGCTTGCGTTTTAAGCACAGCTTTTGCATCGTCTTCTGTCCAATTTCCGGCGAAGGCTGGTAGGTCGGATAAATGAGGCGCGATGGCTCGCTGCTCATCGGTCAAATCAATTTCAGTCAAATCAGCAACAGTGCCATTTAAACCCGTTTCGAGTGTTATTTCTAAGCTTGCATCTGTAGAGTAATGCAGTTTCACACTATCCACTACACCGAAGTCAACATTCCATAACAAGGTCGTCGCATCTAACCAGTGGGCCTGAGCGCCATCAATAGAGACTGGTTGCTCTCCCAAAGAATCGATGGGGAATTCATAAATAGTAGATACGCCAGAGAAAGTGAAATTCATGCGCGCAAAGCGTTCGTCATCAGGCTGTTGAAGCTTACCTTTAAAGTCGCCACCACCCATTTCCTTGCCGGCGTCATCTGTTCCAATGTGGATAATGAAGTTATGACATGCTCCCGGTGTTTCTGCATAGCCCGGTTTAAGATCTAAGATCCAGTATGCACCATAGGTAGGGTCAATGCCGTTGTGAATTCGACCATCTTCCCAGGGGGTGTCGGCGTCGGCATAGGCATCACATGCATCATTACTCCATGTATGTAAGCGATAGCCCTCATAAGACGGGTCGTTAGGACTATTGTCAGCCCCTACTGCAGCTCTGTTGTAATACAAAACCGCTTGGTCGGTGCCTGGGAAAAATACAGGATCATCCAGTTCAGGATTAAATCCTACGGCACAGGCATCATTTGCTGCATTAGGCACCGTTGGTGGGGGACAAACGATAGGTGGCGGTGGAACACAACCAGGACCGCTTGGATTAGGTATATTAGGAACGTTACAGGTAGTTAGAACCTGTCCCGATTCCACATCTGAGCCACCGCATCCTGCCAATACGAATACCGACAGAATAACAGCAGCAAAGCTGATAACACGTTTACGACTAAACATAGGTGAATACTCCAATGTCATATTTTTGTTGCGACCTAACTTGAGGCCTTTTTTAAGCAGTGAGGCTAAATTAATTAATTTCATAATGAGTATGTCACCCCAAAGAAGTACTGAGTACCGAAGTACTGAATCGTTCCTGTTTGTGCTTCGTTGCCGAAGTAACTTTTAGTAGGGGAGTCTGTAAGGTTGTTAACTTGGAACAATATCCCAAGGTTTTCGTTGATCTCATAACTGGCTTGATAATCAATCACCAATTCTGAATCAAAGTTTACAACTTGGTCGTTTACAGCAACCTGCTTGGATACAAATGGGTCTCTGTATCGCGCACTAACCCGAGTTTCAAAACCTTCGTATTCCCAGAACAAGGTAGCCGCTACTACTTGCTTACTCAATCCCGGCAGTTGTGCAGAATAGATACCATCACTTGCGCTTGCTCGGCGGGTGATTTCAGTTTCTGTATAAGAATAACTAGCCGTAATCCCTAAACCAGCCCATAAGTCGGGTAGCTCACTAAATACATCGGTATAAGCCAATTCAATACCGCGGATATAACCACCCCGAGCATTGTTCTCTGCTGTCGTATATGCGCCATTTAGAATGGGAACGGTGACAAACACTTGCTCACCCAATTCGTCTAACACAGGCTGTCCAATTTCTTCATCTGTGAATACCGGCACATCTAGCTCGGTAGGAACAATGAAACCATTGGCAGCGAAATCGTATGGGTCGGTAGTGCTTCTATCAACAAAAGACTGAATATCTTTGTAGTAGAGTGCAGCAATGAATGCGCCGTTGGAATCTTCAAAATAATACTCGTAAGACAAGTCATACTGATTTGCGTAGAACGGACGTAGGTAAGGGCTGTTGTCACTTTGTCCTGACAATCTTGCATCACCTACTACCGTCACTTCACCAGTATCGATGTTTTGAATCGCGCTAGGGGTAGAAACTTGAACACCAGTATTGGCAAACATTTCATTGATTGGCGCGCGTCCCATTACTTTAGCTGCAGCAAAACGCAAGATCTGATTGTCGGTCATGCGAAAGCTTAAGTTAAGTGAAGGCAAATAATCAGTGTAGGTGTCTTCAAGTATGACCGGACGGAAAGTGTCTACCGCTAAACCAATATCATCAACAATGATTTGTGCACCCGATGCTGGATCGCCGCCGACATTTTGCAAGAACGTTGATGCCTGTTTGGTATCTACCATTCTTACGCCAACGTTACCGGTTACCGGAATACCCGCTAGCTCCATATCAAGATTAGCCATTACGTAAGCGGAAGTGACTTCTTCAAATACCTCGCCGCTTTGCAATACCGACCATGAAGTATCGTTAAGTGGATCACCGTCAGGTGGATTCAATACACCGCTAAATCCGCCCCAGCTCTGCACAGGTTGAGGAACGCCGCTTGGAAACCAAGCGTTGAGCGCAGCGTCTAAATCAATGGCAAGATAGCTTGGGAAATATGCAAACTCGCCCTCCCAGTCTACCACTGTTACCATATCCTGAGTTAGGCGCAATGGTGGTTGGCTTCTTGAGAAACCTGAATCACTTCCATATTCAAACACTGAGCGATCGTTTGAATAAGCGCGATCTGAATAGCGTGCACCAAACTCAATGGAGCGTACCCAGTCATTTTCTAATTGGTAAGTAAAATCGAGTCGATAGGCGTCTAATTCATCCGAATTTTGGAAAGGGTAGATACCGTATTTAGACACCAATACTTTATCCAAATCGATAAAGTCACCTTCTTGATTAAAGCCTAAATCTGGTAAATCTAAACCATTAAGTAAAAAGCTAATTGAAATATTTTCGTCAAGCACCGGTGTAGGTGAATTGGCATCCTCAGCCACAAGCGACCATAACAGACCGTTACGGAAATCACTCTTGGCAGACGAATGCGCGATATCAAAAGACATTGACCACTGGTCACTAATTTCCCATTCACCGTTAAGGCCTAAGCTGCGAACTTCGTCAAAGTCTTGGTTATCATCATTTACCAATTCTACGCGAGTATTAGCTCCGCGGTCTCGGTTAAAAGTACCGCCGATAAGGTCATTACCAACTAAAGTCGGGTTAGCAATTGTGACGTTAGGCGCTTCGAGTTTTACACGGAAGCCGCGAGCAAATTCTTCTGATTCAAATTTACTAATGAAGGCGTCGGCAGATAAGACAAAATTGTCGACTGGCGCCCATTGAAGACTTGCCATATAACCGTCACGAGTCTCAGCACCACCTTTGTGCTGCATCTCAAAGCCTTCGGTGATATTTTCACATTCGCCACACTGCTCGATAGCCGGACGGTTAGGGTCAAGGTTGTCGGTATCATTTGCACGAAAATCGACGTCTTTTTCGCGATTGTTTGCCAGTCCAATAAACTGCGTTGATACGCTAGGCTGAAACAATCGTGCATACCCTAAAGCCACGCCTAGGGTGTCATCTAAAAACTTACCTTGGTAAGAAAAGCTAATTCGATGACCAAATTCATCGGCATCTGCAACTTCATCTGCGCGATCGTTAAACATACCGCGCACATTCGCATTAAAGGTATGTTGCTGGTCGTTATCTAAAGGGCTCGCAGTTTTTAATTCAACCGTACCGGCAACGCCACCTTCTATAAGTGACGCTTTAGGCGATTTGTATACCGCTGCCGAACTAATCAACTCAGATGGATATTGGTCAAACTCAATGGAGCGACTGCCGCTAGTTGAAACTTGTTCGCGACCATTCAAAGTGGAGAATACAAAATCACCTGAAAGACCTCGAATGTTAATCTCTGCTGCCTGACCACCGGTTCTCACCGCAGATATACCTGGTAGACGGGTAAGCGCGTCGGCCATTGAAACGTCTGGCAAGCCACCTAAATCATCTGCCGAAATTTGTTCAGATACAGTATCACTGAACCTTTTCTGATTAAGTGAACGTATCAAGCTGCTTTTAAAGCCAACAACTTCGATTTTCTCAATGTTGTCTGTATCACGTTCTTCAGCTTGATTTTCGGCGGAACTTTCAGGACTTTGCTGTGCATAAAGCGGCAAGCTCCCAAACATCATTCCACTAGCGAGCATGGCTGCGGTAATCAAGCTGGGTCTGAATTTAGTCATATCTGTATCCCATTAGTGTTGAGTGCGACGTTAACTTGTCTATCAGCGCTACTACTGATGGCACAAATACGCCGATTTATACTGTTTGAGGATGTTACATACTTGTCAGGTGATTTAATATTATGTGCATACGTATTCATAACATTTCGAAACATCTAGTTAACAAGAATGCGCGGTTTATCTTCTAAAACTGGTTGAATGCAAACATCACTTACCATACTGTGAGGCGAAGGAATTGATGCTGCATATGCATAAGTGTTCAACTGATACACGACAAATAATTAGCGGTAGCATCCCAAGTAAGATCGAATTAACTACATAAAATATAAAAGAATTTTGGAGAATGCCCATGCAAAAGTTCATCATTTTAGGTGGCGGAACCGCAGGTTGGATGTCGGCAAACTTGCTGGCGCATCACCTTGACCCACATCGTTTTGAAGTGCTTTTGGTGGAAAGTCCTGAAATTGGCACTATTGGCGTTGGCGAAGGCTCCACTCCGCATTTGAAAGTGTTTTTTGATGAGCTCAATATCGCTGAACAGGATTGGATGCAGGCCTGTAACGCCACCTATAAAAACGGTATCAGCTTTGTTAATTGGACATCGCATCTTGCTGAGAACCGCTATTTTCACCCCTTTCCATCATCTCCAGACAGGCAAACTGCAACTGCGTTTTTAATGCATTGCCATATGAAGTTCAAAGGAAATCAGGTTTCTACTAACCCAGACCATTACTTCTTGGCGGCTGCACTGTCGCAGTCATATCTGAGTCCAAAGCTTAAATCAGGCACAAACAACATACCGCTAAACTATGCGTATCATTTTGACTCATCTTTGCTGGGCAAGTATTTAAGAGATATTGCTGTTGCAAAAGGGGTTCGGCATATTAGCAACAAGGTAACCGAAGTTGCCCAACACCCTAATGGCGATATCGCTAGCTTGCTATTTGAAGACGGAAAGATACTGCACGGTGAATGGTTTATGGATGCTTCCGGGTTTCGCAGCCAACTGATGCAGCGGACTTTGGGTCTTGGATTCGAGTCGTTTAGTGATAACCTGTTGAACGACAGTGCAATTGCGCTTCCCTCAAGCAATACTCATCCGATTTATTCAGAAACCACAGCAACAGCCTTAAATAATGGATGGGCTTGGCGAATACCGTTGACCAACCGCGTAGGTAATGGCTACGTTTTTAGCTCTAACCATTGTGACTTCAAGCACGCAGAGACCGAGCTTAGAGCTCACATTGGCAATAGCGCAAGCACAGAAGACGCTCGTCATGTTCATATGAAGGTGGGTCAAGTAAAACAGCACTGGTATAAAAACACCGTGGCTGTTGGCCTAGCTCAGGGCTTTATTGAGCCGCTGGAGGCAACCGCGTTACATTTAGTACTTGAAACCCTGACCAGCTTTATCACGCGATTTAAACAAGGCGATTTTGCGTCGTCTGATGTAGAAGCATTTAATCAGGGCATGTCTAAGCGCTATCAAGGAATACGCGATTATATTGTGTGTCATTATAAGGTAAATAGCAGAACTGATACGCAGTACTGGCAAGACGTGAAGCATGCTATTCCTATGTCAGATAATCTGCAGAGCGTAATTGAAACCTGGGATGCAGGAAAAGACATAACGCCTGTATTGCAACAACGAGGGATGGATAAGTACTACCCCGCTGTTTCATGGTACTGCTTATTGGCAGGTTATGGCCGATTTAATCCAGCAAATATGAATAATGATAAGCTCGTAAACTCTCAATCTATGCATACATTTAAACAAGTGCAGGCAAAATTGACGCAGTTTAAAAGTCACTTTAAAGCGCACGAAGCGGCATTAGCAAGGTCTTAGCTACTAATACCCCCTGCTGATTATGATTAACATGAGAATCGTTTATTAAACATTCAAGAAATTGCTCAGTAAATGGCTTCACGCTGACTTTGATGGCTGGTTTGATCGCCTATTGTTTGAGTGATACTTTTTTTGCATCTACACTTAACAGGTAGTTTGTAACGAACATCTGCAAACCGATTTGGACGGAGAAAATAAAAAAGCCCTTTATTTACAAGCAAATAACAGGGCTTTTAAGACATTCTTGGACGGGTAACTTTCTACCCAGGAACCTATTCGATGTTTTGGATCTGCTTATAGTTAATACATGTAGCTGATTGATTTTAATACAGTTAATTTTATAACTCATATTTTCTGTCACACTTTCTGTAACCTTATTTGGTTTGGTACAACTCTTTTATAAGCTTACCTACCCTTTGTTTGCTGAGGTTAAGCTTTTTTGCAATTGAAGTCTGGTTTAGCTTATTCTTACTGTTTATAGCTAGATCAACTTCTTTTTTGATCGATAGACGCAATGTAAGGTTTTTGTCACTTCGTATTCGTCTTATTTGAGCTCGTTCAGCAAGGACAGTGAAAGCCTCGTATCGAGCTATTGTAAATAATAACTGAACGAACCATACGGTGCTTGTCTTTTTAGTCTCATATACGCTAATTTCCGATTCTGCCTGACTGCGTATGATGGTACCCAGTGCAAAGTGTATTGCCAGCAGAACTGATTTTATAGTTAAGTTTGCTTGCTCTGTATAGTCACCTAATTGTTGGAGCGGTTTAAATGCATTTTTATAGTGCATACTTGTAATACTAAGCAATTCTTTGATAAGACCCTTCCCGCTATCTACTTCAGCAAAACTCAACGATTTTGGATCAGCAATAAGAGCTGTGACCAATTCATTTAATTTCTCAGTGTATTCCGAGTTGACTTTCAGACTTTCTATCGAGTCTAGTTCAGCAGCCAATGCTTTCTTGATTTGTCTCTGAGCCTTCATATAGTCGCGTTTAGTGTCGCCCTCAGGCTTATGCAGAGCGCAATATTTCTCTGGACGACCTTTTTTATTCTTTGCTGTCACGGGTCGCCAACAACAAGCACAGTATCTTGGAAGCGCTATTTTTAGAAGGTCTTTAGTTACAAACTGCATTTTGTTGTTAATAAAAAAAGTAAATAGATAAATGTGGATTATAACAGGAGTTCTTGGAAATAAGGAATATATTAGGCAGGCATTAAATTTGTTTTACTTAATATGGAGGTTAATTTATGCACTTTACGCAACCGTTTGTTAGACAGCACCAACTGGCTGAGGCGCTGGGTGTTAGCGCAGTAACATTGTGGAATTGGAGGCGACAAGGCTATTTACCGGAACCAGTGCAACTTGGGCCGCGTTTCGTTGGTTGGAAACGAGAAGTGATCAATGAGTGGCTTGAGAACAGGTAAGTCGCTCAACTCAAAACTATTTTATTTGTTGTTGAGCTTTGTCGCTAATTTACCGCGACGTGGGGTCGGAATGAATTATTTATCGAACGAACAGTGTTTAATGTTCGAACGAAACTGTTTTTTGTTCGCTCTCCATTAGGAACGAGTATTTAAAAGGGAAATACGATATGTCTGTAAATAATCTAGATTTGCGTAAGCGTGTCTTTCAAGTTTGTGAAGATTTATCTGGGAAAGGTGAGAAGTGTTCAGTGAGAACGGTTCTTAGCGAGATACCCGAGTATACTTCTACAAGCACTATTCATCCACTTGTTAGAGAGTGGCGTGAGTTGCAGGAAAAAGAGCGTGATAAAATACGCGAAAGATATCAATTTTCGTCACCATTTATGGAGGCCCTAATCAGCGAAACGAAGAGAGTCAATGAAGAAGCAATCAAACAAGAGAAGGAAAAAACGGAACTTTATAAATCTTTATTGGATGATACCACTGATGAGTTACTACGCTTAGGCAGAATGTTGTCTGATACCTTGAATAAGGTAGATATACTTCAACAAGAGAAGCAAGTCCTGGTGACTGAAATTGCGGTGCTGCAGCACGCTAAAGATTCAGAATATAAAGCACTTAATGCTGAGTCGGAGGAATTAGTTAGTAAATACAAACAGGAACTTGATATTATTAAGGTAATAAACTCAGAGTACAAAGACGAACTCACTTCACTCCGTGCTAGTGCAGCGGAGTTAAAGGCTTCATCGAGTCATTTAGAAACACAGCTGAAGATGCAACAGCAACAACAGGATAACTTGATAGCGAAAAATCAGGACTTAAATGATGAAAAAATTGAGCTTGCCAAGAAAGTTGCCGTGAGCGAGGCGATAATTATTGAGCTAAAAAAGGTCAATAATTTATGCTAACGAAAATTTGTGTTAACACCCTAATAAGTGCACCTAACAAGGACTTGCACCCGTCTCACGAAACAATTTATGAAACGCTGCAGCGCGTCAATCTCCTTAACTGGCAAGTCGCATTTCAGATTCATGATGAGCGACACCCTCTCATTGAGTTTGGTGTAACTGATAAGATAATTAGTGTTTTTTGCGACGAAATATCCTAATATATTCTTTGAATTTTGGGTATTTACAACTCCGAGTGTATTTGATTAATCAAATACGCTTAATAAGCTTGCTATGCAAATAGGATCCCCTTGGTGTCAGGTGCGGCTATCCGTACGGAAGGTCAGGTGTTTTGGGTCCTGCCGAGTGAACAGAGCGCCTGTTATGAATGTTTCAGCCAGTTTTATCAGGAGCAGGAATTAAGCTGTCATCAGGCGGGTGTGATGTCGCCCGTCGTGGGTATTATTGGTAATTTACAAGCGCTTGAAGCCATCAAAATACTCACTCATTTTGGCACACCCCTTCGTAATACTCTGCTGGTGTTTGACGGGATGCAATCTGAATGGATAAAACTAAAGGTCGATAAGTCAGCAACTTGCAGGGTATGTAATGTATAAGTGTCTATCAGTGTTGTTTGGCTGTTTGCTTGTGTTAGGGCAATCGATACTCGGCAACGATGTGTTTGCCAATCCCAAGGCAACTGCAGAGCTTGATGAAGCATCCCCTTTGACAATTGCGGTGGCGAGTAACTTTGCATATACCCTTGAACAGCTTATTGCGCGCTCTCCATTTTGGTCAGCACAAGAGCTTCGCATAGTAACCGGCTCTTCTGGTGTGTTATATGCTCAAATATTGAAAGGAGCGCCGTTTGATGTGTTTTTATCCGCAGATTTTGAGCGGCCCAATAAGCTAGTACAAGCAGGCTTAGGATATCATGCTCAGGTATATGCGATTGGTCGTTTAACTTTGTGGATGGGCGGTATTATCGACGTTAGTGAGCACAACGAGATAAGTACGGAAACGTCTTATCTTTCTTACCTGACTAATTTTTCAGGCAAGCTTGCCATTGCAGATCCGCGCGTAGCTCCTTTCGGAAAAGCGGCTTTAGAGTTGATAGAAAACGAGCCTGCGCTGAGGTATTTGCAAGCACAGCTTGTCAAAGGAAGCAACGTCAATCAAGCCTTTCAGTTTGTTGATTCTTCAAATGCACAAGCAGGCTTGATTGCAGAGTCTCTTTTAATTCAAGCCCGCGCTGTCTTGGGCTCAGTAAAATATCAAAACTATATACTTATCCCTCGCACGCAACATACGCTTATTGAACAAGCTGTAATCTCTCTTAAACGCGAAAATATGCACTCGCAAAGTGACGCTTTTGTTCGCTTTATACTCAGTCCAGAGACGCAGGCTGTTCTAACTGAATATGGTTACGACATGCCATGATAGAGAGCTTGTACAATGATTGGCCCGCCATTGCCCTAACCCTAAAACTCGCCTTTTTTACGGTCATAATATTATTGATAATTGGCTTACCGTTAGCATGGTGGCTGGCAAAATATAAAGGGATGTTCAAGCCCTTCTTTGAAGCATTGATTGCCTTGCCCTTAGTGTTACCGCCTACGGTTTTGGGCTTTTATCTACTGACTGCGTTTTCACCTCAATCGTGGATGGGCAAGCTGTGGATCAGTATGGTAGGTGAACAATTTGTCTTTAGTTTTAGCGGTATATTGTTTGGCTCAATTATTTATTCTTTGCCTTTTGTCGTGCAGCCTATGCTAGCAGCGTTTTCCCAATTAGCTGGAAATGCTCAACTAAGCGCTAGTACCCTTGGCATAGGGCGTTTAAAGCGTTTTATCTTTATTATTCTGCCGATGACCAAAGCCAGTATATTAAGCGCTGCCACATTGGGCTTTGCTCATACATTGGGCGAGTTTGGGCTTATTTTAATGATTGGAGGAAATATCCCCTCTGAAACGCAGGTGGTATCAATTGCGCTTTTTAACCATGTAGAGTCTTTGCAATATGAAGATGCTCATGCGCTATCCCTCACACTACTAGTGATAAGTGTTGTGAGCCTGACCTTGCTATATAAATTCAATCGTTCGGCCTTGCCGCTAGGCATAGGAAGTGATAGATGAAGCTTGAGCTAGATTACCGCATAAAGCGGTATGCAAAAGATGACATTCATTTTAAGGTGAACACCTCATATGCACTTGATGCTGGTATTTTAGGAGTGTTTGGCAAGTCGGGAACCGGTAAAACAAGCTTTTTAAAAGCTATAGCTGGACTGACTTCGGACACCGCATATCGAATTGAATTAGATGCTATCACTTACTCAAATATTGCTGCCGCGAATAATCCCTGTGTCTATGTTGGCGCAGATAGCGTTTTATTTGATCATATTGATGTGCTGGCAAACCTAACACTTGTTGTAAAGCATAGCCTATCCGCGTCACAGCGCTGCTTAGATATTGACGAGGTGATACATCTTTGCGCAATAGAGCATTTACTGGCGCAGCCAATTGCGGCACTCTCGAGCGGGGAGAGGCAAAGAGTGATATTTGCGCGAGCTCTATTGTCGGGCAAAAAACTGCTCTTACTTGATGAAGCGTTCTCAGCCTTAGATTGGTCAGCTCGTCTATACTTTATTGAATTGATTAAAAGACTAAAACATCAATATGACTTGCGGTTTATTTTGGTTAGCCATTCGTTGAAAGAGCTCGCCTTGTTATGCAAGCATATTTGGGTACTGCAAGAGGGCTGCTTTGTATTGCAAGCCGACGTCAATACTGCACTGGATATGATGCTTTTGAGTGACAGTAAAATACAAGCTTACTCAGAGAGCTTGTTTTCGGTATTAGATCTGAAATATCTTCAAGATGACGCGCTTGATGCGCACTTGCAAATATGGCAGTTGCTGGCTGTTGATGCAGCAGACGCGCAAACAATATTTATAAGGCGTAGCGCACAAACGCAAATAGAAAAGATGAACGCCTCAGATAAATCCATACTCACAAGTTTTGTCATAGACGCAAATCGAATCAGTCTTTCCTACGATAAACCCACGCAAACTAGCATGTTAAATTGTATTCGAGGGGAGGTTGCTAGTATCCATGATGTTGGCTCTGGAGGAGAATATTTACCAAGTGGTGTGATGATCAAGCTGAGCGTGAATGGACAAGCCTTGCGTGCGCTTATTTCAAAAAGATCGTTTATTGATATGCAAATCAAGATAGGCGACCAAATATTTGCTCTGTTTAAAGCGATTTGAGCACTCAGTCAACGGTGCTTCTTGATGACACGTCAACCGTTTGAGGCGAGCGCGTCAACACGAGAAGTTCATCATTTAAGTCGGTGAGCGGAATGCCTCCTACGACTTACAATATCGTAGTTTACAGTGCGATGAGTCACAACCATAGATAGTTTAAAGTATAAAGCGATTAAATTCACTTTCCCATTTTTTACCATCCGTGGGCATGACCCGATGACTTTAGCTAACCTCGCTATGTTTCAGTGGGCAGCTGAAAGTAAAAGATAAAAACAATCTTGTGATGACTGGGCCAGGCCTACCAAAATGTCTAGCCAAAACGTGCCCGTATTAGCGACTAAGACCGCAGCAATAACTACGCTAATATTTGCGATGAGGTCATTCCTTATACATTGGCAAGTTGATCGCATATTTAAATGGTCACTACGATGACGAAGCAGGAATAGGAAACATACTGTATTAGCAGTAAGTGCTAACAGGGCTACGCTTCTCTTCCAGCCTGACTCCGGCTGAACTCCTAGAATAATCCTGCGACCACTTCAATGATAACGACAAGCCCAAATATCAACATGAAGATATCTTTTACAAGCCCTGCTCCTGCTCGTAATCGCTAGCTGCGATGCAATACGAACAATGACAAAGTGTATATAGAGGCATCGCCAAACATATCAAGATAGTCTTCAAGCAATGCTGAAGACCTAATAAGCCAGCTACCGGCAAATACAACAAGAAACATTTATGGCAAGAGCAATACATAGCACTCGTTCTTGCTGATATTCTAATTTTCATAAATTATCAGTAATCGCGAGACTGGCTAGACATTAACTTGCAAATGATAGTGATTCTCATTATCATATAGCATATCAACAAAGTCTTTCTATACCATTTCACTACTCATCAAGGTATCTTTATTATGCAACTTGAGCTCACGCGCTTATCTTTGTCAGTTTCAATCGCACTACTATCTTTCAGTTCCCTAGCTCAACAAACGCCAGATGTGGGAGACGGGGGCGATAAAATAATGCCTGCAATTGAGGTTATTCGTGTAATGGGCGACAGTAATCCCGTTCTTCTAAAACAAACGGGTAGCGTTGTTATTATCAATCAAGAGCAAATTGACAGAATTCAACCCTTGTCGACAGAAGATGTTTTACGACGTATTCCTGGTGTGAATATCAAAAGTGAAGAAGAAACGGCCATAGTGTCTAACTTTGGAATCCGGGGTCTTTCAGCAAGTGAATCTAAGTCTCTACTGTTAGAAGATGGTGTGCCCGTTGCACCGGGTCTTTTTATTGGTAACGACCGTTATTTTAACCCCCGTATTCAGCGTGTAAGTCAAATTGAAGTACTAAAGGGCTCAGCTTCTCTCCGCTATGGCCCATCTACCATAGGCGGGGTGGTGAATTATAAAACCAAAACTCCGGATGATGGTGTCATCCTTACTGGCCGTACTGGCTCCTTTAATTTGCGAGAAATTAATGTAGAAGCCGGTGGCAAAAACGACGCCGAAGATGCTTTTGCTGGTGTTGTGGCAACGCGAGCTAGCAGCGATGGCTTTATGGATAAAGGCTATAATATGACCGATGTAATGGCTAAAGCCGGGGTTATTTTTGATAATCATCAAAAGCTAGGCATTAAACTATCGCATCATGAAAATGACGCAAATATCTCTTATCGTGGATTATTGCTTGCGGACTATGAGGCGGGAGAAGACTACAACCCTGCGCCAGACGATCATTATTTAACTGAACGCACAGCATTTGATATTAATCACGAATGGTCATTGTCTGACGACGCAACCCTAAACACCCTTGTTTATTGGAGTGACGTGAGCCGAGATTATTGGCGTTACAGTGTTGATATGAATGCATCAAATGAGGCCAATAAATGGGTATATACCGACAGTTTAACGGGTAATAATCGTTCGTTTGAGCGGGTTGGAATAGAAACTCGCTTGACTTTAGAGCACAGTCTTTTGGATTTAGAAGCCAACAGTGAATTTGGTTTACGTTTCATGGATGAGGAGTCGAACGACACTCGCATTCGTGCGCTGCGCAGCTCCGATCGCACAGGAACAAATGACCGCCACCGTATTGATTCAGCGCAAAGCTATGCCGGATATGCCCAAAGTCGTATTCAATTAAGCGATGCTTTTGCTCTTACACCGGGCCTGAGAGTGGAGTCCTATGAGCAAAAAAGAATAATACTAACCAACGATAGTGCAGCTGCAACCACCAGTAACACCGAAATCCTACCCGGCATTGGCGCAACTTACGACGTAAACGATTCAACACAGATTTATGGTGGTGTTTACCGCGCTTTGTCGCCCGCTTCAAACGGTGTAGCACTTGACGGACTGAGCGATCAAAACTTAGATGGAGAGCGTTCAACTAATTATGAGCTGGGACTCAGAGGAAAGCAGGGCGCCATTACTTACGAAGCAGCGGCTTTTGTAATGGACTTTAGCAATCAAGTAGTAACGGGTAATAGCGACCCCAATTTGTCTCAGTCAAACGGCGGTGAAACTGAACATTTAGGGATGGAATTGCTGTTAGCCTATGATATCGGGAGCGGATTTTATATTGATACTAACGCTACGTTTATTCCTACTTCAGAATTTAAAACAGGAGAAAATAGCGGAAACAGACTGCCTTACGCACCAAGAGTGATTGCTAATGTTGCGTTAAGTTATGAAAGTGATAACTTGAGCGGCGCATTTACCGTCCACCACCGCGGCGAACAATATGGGGATGCTAACAACACAGAAGACATACCTGACGATGCAGCGGGTGGTATTTGGGGTGGCTTGTTGCCTGCTTACACCTTGTTAGATGTCACCGCGCGGTATGCCGTTAATAAGAAAATGAAGCTATTCGGCGCAGTCAAAAACCTAACTAATAAACGCTACATCACCGGCTTGCGACAAGGTATTTATGTTGGACCTGAGCGTTCTTTTGAAATTGGCGTAAATTATCGATTTTAGTGAGAGCTTACACCGCCTAGGTAAAAGCTAATCTCGCAATATTGTTGAGGGGTTAGTGCATTGCACCGTGAGTAACCATTAATTTGTAAGTAAGGCTGATGTTCGGGCTAGCAGCCAGAGCAAGTTCCAGCAACTTGTTCCGCTGCAAATTTTCTAGACACTTAACTTGCTAATTTCAACTCCTAGCAAGGATTTGAAAATAACATGTGTAGTCGAGCGATGAACTTAAGTAATGGGATCACAGCACTATTGGCTTATGTGCGAATTTTATGAATCCCGGCATTCTCATTTATTGCCGGTCTAAATTTTCGATGTAACCGAGCTAGAGTGGGTTTATTATTTATTCACTCACTGATATTCGTCAGTCACTTTTACGCACTTGGAGGCTGTCTTTAAGTAATTGCTAGTGATGAACAAATACTTCACAAAAATCATCGACATCGCAAAACAATTCGACTAACTTCTTGGTGTTTGGTGTTTGGTGTTTGGTGTTTGTTGAAAGATATGATCTTGGAACGAGCTTGTCGTTCATTTGATTAAATGACTCTCAGGTTACTTAACATGTATCACCAAATTTTTCTCACAATATTCGCAAACTGTAATACCGTTAAGTTTAAGCAGATCTGACGCTGACGCCTTATTTTAGGGTCAAAGAGGAAACACAAAGCCATTGAAAAAAGAACTTACACATAAGCAAGCCATGAAGTTTGCTCGCCAAATTATGCTACCCAACTTCGATATCGATAAACAACTAAAATTGCTATCATCGCGTGCGTTAATTATCGGTGCGGGTGGCTTAGGATGCGCTGTAGCTCAGTATCTAACCGCTAGTGGCGTAGGTAATATTACACTGGTGGATGATGATAAAATTGAGGTGCATAACTTGCCTCGGCAAATTTTGTATTGTGAGCAAGACATTGGTTTGTACAAAGCGAAAGCCGCGAGAGATTTGTTGACCCAAAAACATCCAGAAAGTCGAGTAGTAGCGATATGCGAGCGCTTGCGTGATGAAGCGTTAATAAGGGAAATTCAAAAACACGACGTTGTATTAGACTGCACGGATAATCTTGAAACGCGACAAAGCCTTAATCAGCAGTGTTATTCATCAAAAGTGCCTTTGGTATCAGGTGCGGCCATTCGTATGGAGGGGCAACTGTTTTGTGTTTTGCCCGCTAAAAAGACAGCATGTTACCAATGTTTTAGCCAATTCTTTAATGAGCAACAGTTGAGTTGTCATGAGGCAGGCGTGATGTCTCCGATAGTGGGCATTATCGGTAACATGCAAGCTTTAGAGGCGATAAAAATCTTGAGTGATTATGGTGATGTGCTCATCAACTCGTTACTTATGTTTGACGCCATGCAAGCGCAATGGGTGAAGCTAAAAGTACCAAAGGCCATTGGATGCAAAGTATGCGATGCATAATGAATATGGTGTCGTTCCAAAATGAGTTTGCTAAACGACTGATTGGCCATTGCTTTGCCCCTTGATGTTAGCATTTGTTATCGCGCAGACGTTTTATCGCCTGTATAACACTTTCCTGTGTACCTCAAAATAGGTACAAACATACCCACTCCTTGTCATTCACAAAATATGTAAGATAGCGTAACGTAAAGCATAGTCTTTATATGTTTACGGAATTACGATGATATCAATGTTTAGCGATTTGCTTTCCATGGCAAATGAACAACCTGATCCCCAGCGATTACTGTTTTTATTTGCTTCAGCACAAGCAACAAAGAAAAGTAAAAAACGAGATGATCAAAAAGGAACAATCGAGCCAACCATGGTGGTAGACAAGTTACCTGATGAACTATCAACATTTGAGGCTTTAGTGAAAGAGGCGGATTCAATTAACAAAGAGTGGGATTTTGTATTTATCGCCAGTCTAAGTGGTCAGATGCGCACACCCCCAACGAGTGATGAGGCGCAAACATATTTAGATAAAATGACCAATGACGTTATGACGGGTAGCAATATTCGTAAATACGTGGTCTTTGATAGGGAGGAAAATCCTATAGAGTTGATTGCTAGCTAACGCTCTCTGTTCGCGTCTAAAACATCTGCGGCGCGAACTACATATCTAAGAAAATTTCCATACATCTTGCTTCGTCAATTGCGCGATCACATTGCTCATACAAAACGTGTTCTTCTTTTTCATTATGCAATAGCATTAACTCTGATAACTCTTGTTCGAGAGCCTCGCAATCAGTATGAGCAATGAGGTGTTGCCTAATGCTCTCGACTTTATTTATGATTTGTTGGTGTTCCTGATATAACAGGAGGATATTGTCATCATGCTTCGATTGAGCGCTAATTTCACAGGCGGGAAACAATAAATCTTCCTCCCAAGCAATATGTTGTTGCAACTGCTCACTAAACTTTTCGAAAAGAAGCGCAGCTTGGTAGCGATTATGTTGTTTATATTTTCGGTACATACGAAACAAAAAGTCGATTTTTTCATGATCAACACTAAAACATTGAGTAATAAGATTGTTAATGTATCAGTGCTCCCAACGTTACGTGGTAGTTGAAAACAACACGATTACGATTAACAGCAACACAACCCAAAAACCCGACATAAGTTGCCAAAATAATAAGCCTTTACTGCTTTTGATCGTAGGATCATCTTTCAGAAACTGTGGATTAGGACGAGTGATATCGTTAATAAAGTCTGTTAACGAACGATAGCGATTGGCTTGAATTAACGTGGTGCCTTTCTCAAGCGCGCGATCAAACCATATTGGAATAATCGGATTGTGATAACTTGCAGAAGTATAACGAAGCTTATCAAAGTCGTTAGCATTAACGGACTGCTCAATTTTATCGCCATAGGGCAACTCGCCAGTGAATAGTTCGTAAGTGATGGTGGCTAAAGAGTAAATATCTCCCTGAATTCCAGTGTTTTGACCCTGTATGTAATAAGGGTCGGAGTACGTTGCAGTGCCAAGTGCGCCTTGATGTTCAATCGGAATAAAAATTTCAGCGATACCGGCTACAAAAACGGAGCCAAAATCGATTAATTTTATGTGCATGGCATCGTCAACCATAATGTTGGCAGGTTTTAAATCTTGATGGATGGTCTCAGCATCATGAAACGCCGCTAAGGCCTCTGCGATTTGCTTAACCAAGGTGATTGCTTTTTTCGGCGTTGGCAAGGGATTAGCAAGCATCCACTTATCAAGGGATTTTCCAGGAACGTACTCCATTAGATAGTATAAGCACGAGCGAGGACGGTTCTGCGTAATTATTTTAACGACAAAGTTATGATTTATACGTTTACCAATCCACTCCTCTTGAATGAACCTATCGATATAGTGAATATCATCTTCAAAGTTCAACGACGGTGTTTTCATCACTATTTGTGTGTTTGTTTCAAGGTCGGTCACCAGATAAACTTGGCTTCTGGTGCTCGCAAATAGTGCTTTTTCAATCCTATATCCGTCTAGCGTCATGCCCGGTTCGAGGTCTGGCGGAAATGGTAGGCGAGTAAGCTTATTACTAAAATCGTCACGGCTCTCCTGAGGAAGTTGCACAACCTTAGCAATAGCACAACTAATATTGTCGTCACTATGGGTTGCCTGAGCAATTTCTATGATTTGGTCACACTGCACCTGTGGCGGATTTGTTTGACTCAATATGTCAATTAATGCTGCAGGGCTCACAAAATCATGTACGCCATCGGTGGTTAACAGCAGCACATCGCCCACTTCTACGGGAGACTTGCCATAATCCACTTGCAGCACGTTATCCATGCCAACAGCCCTAGCTAATATGTTTTTACCGCCACCAATGTTTATTGCATGGTCACGAGTTAACTGCGTCAACTCCCCGTCTCTTAGCCGGTAAATGCGAGAGTCACCAGCATGGAAAAAGTGCGCGGTTTGAGATTTGATCACCAGCGCGCTAAATGTGCACAAATAGCCTTTCTCTTGATGGGTAAAAACATGGCTTTTTTTAAATAAATTTAGGTTAATAGCTGAAAGTGTTTTTTGTCCAGCATGTTTTACCGACCAAGTATCTGGAGATAAGTAATATTCCTCTATAAAGTGTGAAACGGCGTATTCGCTTGCTTCTTGCCCTGCCTCAGCACTGCTTACACCGTCTGCTATTGCAATGGCAATGCCCTTTGAAACTAAAGCATGTTGCTGCTCTGGAATATGCGATGCCACAGCATCTTCGTTAATTGCTTTAACGCCTCTGATGGAGGCATGGCCGAGCGCGATGTTCAGCTGAGTGCTCTGAGAATGGCTATCGGCAGGGTTTTGCATAGTGGACATTGCTTACATCTCTTATGTATTAGGCAAAATTACTCGTCAAAGCACATGCTTCAACGAGCATTCATTGATTAGCCTACATCAATCATATGTACGCTGCCATCTTCTGCAACTTCAGCGATTTGGCCTCTAGGCTCTTTCATGAATAGTAAGGTAAATAAGCCAACAAGCGCGGTCGCAGCGATCACAAAAAAGAAGGTGCTATAGTCAACAAAAGATAACACGGTGAGGAAGGTCACCGCCCCCACGTTTCCATAAGCACCTGTCATGCCCGCAATTTGTCCAGTCATTCTGCGTTTAATAAGCGGTACAACGGCAAATACAGCACCTTCACCAGATTGGACGAAGAACGAACATCCCATTGCTAATGCGACTGCAAGCCAAAGAGGCCACTGCCCATCAACCAAGCCCATTAGGCCATATCCTACTGCTAAACCTGCCGTTAAAATCATGAGCGTCGATTTACGGCCAAATTTATCGGAAATCCAACCACCCGCTGGCCTAGACATCAGATTCATAAACGCATATGCACCCGCCACTAAACCAGCAAGCACAGGATCTAATTTGAATGTTTCGGCAAAAAATAAGGGCAACATTGATACTACCGCGAGCTCTGAACCAAAGTTGGTAAAATAGAGAATATCGAGCACCGCTACTTGTTTAAAATTGTAACGATGAAGCTCTGGCACGTCTTTGGTAAAGATGCCCTTGTTTACCTGCCATACTTTATAAACTTCAGCGGCATACAGTGCGGCTAGGCCGACATAAATCCAAGTCACAACCGTTTGACTAAGCATTTCAACACCGCTTGGTGAGAGTTTCCATGCGAGTAATGCAATGGCTGCATACATAGGGATCTTCATTACGAGCAATAAGAAAAAGTCGCCTTTTGACGTGACTTCCATTGCGCCTACGTTTTTGGGTTTAAAATAAGTAGAACCTTTTGGCGTGTTAGTTACGTTTGTGTAGTAAATAAAAGCAAAGAGCAAACTGATGACACCTGTAATGCCAATTGCATATCGCCATCCGTCTTCTCCGCCAAATAGCAGTGCTACCGTGGGTAGTGTGAATGCTGCAGCTGCAGAGCCAAAGTTACCCCAACCTCCATAAATGCCTTCAGCCGTGCCTAGTTCATTATGCGGAAACCATTCTGAAACCATGCGTATACCAATCACAAAGCCAGCACCAATAAAGCCAAGCAGGAATCGAGCAATGGCTGCTTGAATAAAGCTATCGGCCATCGCGAACATAAAGCACGGAATTGAGCATAGTGCTAACAGCCAAGAATACACCAGCCTCGGACCGTATTTATCGGTCAGCATACCGATAATAACCCGAGCCGGTATCGTTAATGCGACGTTCAAAATAAGTAGTGTCTTGATTTGGTCTGTTGTTAAGCCCAAGGTTTCTTTAACTGCTTGTAATAGCGGTGCAAAGTTAAACCAAACAAGAAAGGTGATGAAAAATGCCATCCAAGAAAGGTGCAGTACCTTCATTTTTCCATGGAATTTGAAAATGTTAAATTTTTCGCTGTTCATGAGTGTCTCTCAATGAGTGTGTAATATTTTGTTCATTATTGGCATTACTGCTTTGTCTTTATTGATCCATATCAAGCGATGAAAGCCAGTAATCACAATGCTTCCGAGCTACCTAGTAAGGGATATAGCCTTAGATATGTATGGGTAGGTCAGGAGACAAAATGTGCTAAATTCATTTACAAATAGTCTCTATTCAAGCCTAAATGAAGGTGCTGAAATTCATATTCCATTAAGGGGGTAATTTGTCACTTTTAAGAGGTATCACTGCAGATGAAAATCGACTTCGCTAGTCCTCAAAAAGCGATGAAAAGCGCTTTTATTGCCCAGTTTAAGTGACTTAAGCAGCCTACTCATTAAGTGGTATATGCGAGTTTAATAAGGTCAGTTGATGCTCAACTGAAGTCTAGAGAACCTAACTAGCAGAGGTTATAGTGAGCCTAAGGTTAACCATAGGTAATCAACTTGGCATCACAAATAAAAGCTAGTCAAGCGACACTTGCACTGGTATTGGCAACCATAACCTTTGCGGTAAATTTTTCTGCCTGGACCTTGTTTGCCGTGATGATAGTCGAGCTAAAACAGACGCTTAACTTGTCAAATACTCAGGTAGGCATATTGTTATCAGCACCCATTCTTACTGGTGCCTTGCTAAGGCTGCCCGTTGGTTTATTGTGCGAGCGATTTTCGCCCAAGGTTCTATGGTTGGTGCAAATGCTCATTACGATCCCCCCGCTCCTGCTTTTACCGGCAATAGAGAGTTTTACCGAGTACGTTTTCGTTGGTCTGTTAATTGGTGTTTCAGGTGCTTCATTCACCATTGGCATTCGTTACATCACCGACTGGTTTGACAGCGATGAGCAAGGCACTGCGATGGGTGTATTTGGAGCGGGTAATGCAGGGGCTGCTTTAAGCCTTATCTTGGTGCCCTATATTACTAATCTTTGGGGCTCGCAGTATATCGGTTGGGTGTATGGAGCACTGCTCTTGGTAAGTTGCGTGGTTTTTGGTGTGTTTGCGCCTAGCACACCTAAGTATTTACAAGTAAAAAAGCCGCAGCAGCTCGCTTTTTACATCAAGCCTTTAAAGCAACCAAACGTTTGGCGCTTTGGTTTGTATTATTATTTTGTGTTCGGCAGCTTTTTAGCGCTGCTATTGTGGTTGCCACAGTACTACGTCAATGCCTATCAACTCAGCTTTAACGAAGCGAGCTTACTTACCCTTCTTTTTGTTACCAGCTCCAGCATGGCAAGAGCCGCTGGCGGCTGGTTTGCAGACAAATTTGGGGCGCGCCAAGTAAATTGGAGCGTTTTTTGGATTTGTCTTGTCTGCCTGTTTTTTCTGAGCTATCCGCCCACAACGATGACTATTCATGGTGTCAGTAAAGACGTCAATTTACAGATTGAGATAAACGTTTGGATATTTACGCTACTGTTGCTGGTGATAGGCATTGCCCAAGGTTTTGGTAGAGCGAGTGTTTATAAATTAGTAAATGATTATTACCCCGAACAAATGGGTAGCGTTGGTGGCTTTGTTGCCATGCTTGGTGCCTTAGGTGGTTGCACATTGCCCGTTATGTTTGGCTTGGCTGTTGAGCTCATTGGTGTCTACAGTGCCTGCTTCATGCTGTTATATGGCGTCTTGGCATGCTGCATGTTTTTAATGTTTTTAGCCATTAAGCGAGAGCGTTATCAACAAAGAGTCTTCAGAGCGAAGCAACAAAACTTTTTAGAGATGGATTAAGTCATGATAAATGTAAGCAAGCTGAGCGATGAACAAAACTTGATACCCATATTGAGATTGGGGTTTCGCCCATTTTTTTTAATGGGTGCATTATTTGCTTTTCTGGCTATGGCGATTTGGATACTCAGTCTTAATAATACAATCAGCGTAAAGCCCCTAAACGACGTATTGTGGTGGCATAGTCACGAAATGTTGTTTGGTTTCGTGCCGGCTATTATTGCTGGGTTTTTGTTAACCGCGGTGCAAACGTGGACTGGTGTGCCAAGTGTAAAAGGCAATCGTTTATTGTTTTTAGTGTTGGTATGGACCCTGGCTAGGATTTTTATTCTGTTTCCTGCAGGCCTCCCACCATGGTGGATTATAGCGTTAGACTTAGCGTTTTTGCCGCTGGTAGGAGTCTTTCTTGCTATTCCATTAATCAAAGTAAACCAGACACGTAACATGGTGTTTTTACCTATATTATGCTTAATGTCTTTGGCGAATTTACTGACTTACCTCCCGCAGTTGGGCTTTGACAGCGCCTTCAACGCACAAGGTTTATATGGCATGACCATGCTCACCACTGCGTTGGTGGCTTTATTGGGAGGCAGGGTTATTCCCATGTTTACTGCCAACGGCACAAATACGCCTAAAGTGCTGCCAAAAGCATGGCTTGAGATCACGTCGATGGCGAGCTTGTTTATTCTTTTTATCTTCTTTGCGGCTGGTTTGACACGCTTTTCGAGCCTGATGGCGGCGGTTTGCGCGCTAAGTGCATGCTTACACTTTTACCGTTGCTTAAGATGGCGTCCATGGGTAACCCTTACCACTCCTTTAGTGTGGTCATTGCATTTTACCATGATGTTTATCCCTATTGGACTGGGGTTGATGGCAGCGCACTTTTGGTTCGCACCGTTCAATTTAAGCGTTGCGATTCATAGCTTAACGGTAGGTACCATTGGAGGGATGATTTTAGCAATGATGTCTCGAGTGTCTTTAGGGCATAGCGGAAGGCCGTTAAAAGCTCACCCAGTTATGAGTATGGCCTTTATCTTTATTATCTGCGCGGCACTCGCACGAAGCATTGGCGTTGCTTTTTTACCACAAAATATGGTCCAGCTTTGGGGGCTTTCAGGTATTTTATGGTGTGCCGCATTTGCTTGTTTTGTCATTATATATTTTCGCATACTGAGCCGCGCGCGGGTAGATGGCAAACCCGGTTAGCGAGGCGTTAAGGGGCCGTAATGTCTTCATTTATTGCATACACGCTCATTAAGCACGTTCACATCACTTTGGCGCTAGCAAGCGTGACCTTGTTTTGTGTACGCTTTTACATGTCACTGAATTATCCTGCTAACCTAACAAAAACCTGGGCGAGGGTATTACCTCATTGTATCGACACGCTTTTATTGAGTTTAGGTATTTACTTGATGGTCACCATGAAATTGTGGCCTAGTGAGCAGCCTTGGTTATTGGTCAAGCTATGCGCGTTGGTGGTGTATATCGTTTTGGGCAGTGTCGCAATAAAATACGGCAAAACGGTGAAAGTAAAAAAGGTTGCAGGTGCATTTGCTCTTCTTACTTATGGATACATGATTAATGTAGCCTTATCCCACCAGCCATTGGTCATCTTGTAGTGGCTTTGTGATAATAGGGCCAAATGATCCACAAATCAGATGTAAATGCTCATTCGTTGGTAACGTAGCTACCCCTTTATTGATAGTGACTGGGCATTGTTGGTAATTTATTGTTTTTAAAGGATTTTTATAAGGTTAAGGTGTATATTTCCAATAACTATTCACACTAGGAAAAACACATGAAAAAATATACATCCTTAATGGTGGTAGCTACTTTAGGTGCTACTCTTCCTCTCTCAGGCCACGTGTTCGCTCAAGACTCGACGTTGAAAGAAGTGCAAAATGCTATTTCAAAGGGCGACACCGATATAAGCATGCGCTATCGGTATGAACGCGTCGACCAAGACAGCATTGATAAAACCGCTAACGCCTCTACCTTGCTTACTCGGCTGACTTATAAAAGTGCCGACCTTAATGGCTTTTATGGTGTGTTTGAAGTGGATAATATTGCCGCTATTGGTAATGAAAACTATAACAGCACGGTAAATGGAAATACGGTTTACCCTGTGGTGGCCGACCCAACCCTTACCGAGGTTAATTTGGCTTTTGTAGGTTATAAGACAGGTGGTTTTGATTTGTCATTTGGGCGACAGCGCATCAATCACAATGACCAGCGATTTGTGGGTGGGGTAGCGTGGCGTCAAAATGAACAGACTTACGACGCTTATAGAGTGCAATATGCAGATGAAGGCAAATTCAAGTTTGACTACAGCTATGTGTATAATGTTAATCGCATTTTTGGCCCCGATAGCCCAAATGCTGACCTACAGGGCAATATTCATTTGCTCAACGTTAACTATAACTTGGATAAAACGCATAAACTGACCGCTTATGCATACGAACTAGACTTTGATACTGCCTTAGCCATTTCAACGCGCACCTTAGGGGCAAGTTACGATGGTAATGTTGGAGATATAAAGCTGCATGCCGCTTATGCGGTTCAGTCAGACACCGGCAACAACCCTAACAACTTCTCAACGCAATATGTAGCGTTAGAGCTAGGTACTAAAGTGTCGGCAGTAAATGTAGGTATTGGCTACGAATCTCTTGGTAGCGATAATGGCGTAGGCTTCACTACTCCCCTTGCAACCTTGCATAAGTTCCAAGGCTTTGCAGACAAGTTTCTAAATACGCCGGGGGTAGGTGTTAATGACTTGTATGTAAAAGTATCGAGTAAAATCGGTAAAATAAACCTAACTGCAGTGTATCACCAACTCGACTCTGATGTAGGTTCAATTGACTATGGTAATGAGCTTAATTTGATTGCGACTTACCCTGTTGCAGATAAAGTAAGCTTGTTATTGAAGTACGCAAATTATAGTGCCGATGGCTTTGCGGTAGACACTAACAAATTCTGGAGTATGGTTAACTTCAAATTCTGAGGCGCCGCCTTAATGTTACATTCTCATCTTATGGGGGCTCAATAGCATACATTTGAGCCCCTATTGTTATCAAAAATGCACTGAAAACCCACCGCCAGGCTTGTACCTCTTTGGGGGTATTCCTTCAGACTAATTACAAAAGTGCCTTCAATAGTCCACAATTTAATCATTACTTAACTCCGAGCTTTATTTTCTAAGGTGTGTCGTTGCGGTTTAGCGATAGCTAGGAAATGTAAGCCGCGTTGCGAATAAATACTAAATTTCTTCTCAACGCCTGGTTAACCAGAGAAATCTGCTAGCCTCCCGGCAATTGGAAAGGTGTTTAACGTGCAACTAGAAGATACATTTGGCAGAAAATTTAAGTACCTGCGCCTTTCAATCACTGAATTGTGCAATTTTAAATGCAACTATTGTTTGCCTGATGGCAACGCTTGCGATACACCCACTGGCGGGCTTAGCATCCGCCAAATTGAGACCTTGGTTCAGGCCTTTGCAAAAATGGGGACAAGTAAAATACGTATTACCGGTGGTGAGCCAGCGCTCCGTAAAGACTTGGTCGATATCATTTCCCTATGCAAGCAAACCCCAGGTATAGATAAAGTGGCATTGACCACAAATGCTTATCGTTTAAACAAGGACGCACAAAAGTATAAAGATGCAGGTCTTGATGCGCTAAATGTTAGTGCCGATAGTCTTGACCCTCGGATGTTTGCTGCAATTACCGGTAAAAAGAAATTAGAGGATATCCTGCAGGGTGTGGATTCAGCGCTAGCTGCTGGGATTAAGACGGTGAAATTTAATACCGTGATGCTTAAACAGTTTAACTACAAAGAACTAAGTAGCTTTTTGGCTTATTTAAAAGAGCACGAGGTCACTTGGCGCTTTATTGAGCTAATGCAAACGGGCGATAATCAGGTGTTTTTTGAGCGCAATCATGTGCCAGGTCAAGCCATCAAAAATACCTTACTCACGCAAGGTTGGGAGCGCATTATTCGAGGCGGTGACGCTGGGCCTGCTCAAGAGTTTTCACACCCTGACTATCGCGGAAATATCGGCTTGATCATGCCTTATAGCAAAGACTTTTGTGACACTTGCAATCGTTTGAGAGTGTCGTCTCAAGGGAAGCTACATTTGTGTCTGTTTGCCAATGAAGGGCATGATATTTTGCCCTATCTTGAAGCTGGCGATGTGGATGCGACGGTAGAGGCTGTTGGTCTTTCTATGAAAGATAAAAAAGCGACACATTTCTTACAAGAAGGTTTTACAGGCGCTACCAAGCAGTTAGCTATGCTTGGTGGTTAACGCCAAAAATCGACGGTAAAGCCAAGCAGCTCATAAATGACAGAAAACGAAATAACAGGATAAAACAGATGAAAGACAATCAAGAAAACCGAAACGTGATGGGCGTAGTCCTTGCCGGTGGCCTTTCGTCTCGTATGGGCAAAGACAAGGCACTGCTTAAAATCGCCTCTTCAACCATGGTAAAGCGCACAGAGCGGCTATTACGCAATACTTCGGTTGATAAAGTTGTGATTAGTCGAAACGATGGAAATCCTTCGCACTTTTCAGATCTCATCTCAGGTGCTGGTCCTCTTTCTGGCATTCATAGTATCGCAACCCGCTTTCCACATTATAACCTGTTAATTCAACCGGTAGACCTGCCATTAATGGATACAAAAAACCTAGAATCATTGATTGCATGTGGACGAGAGCAATCAAAAAATGTCAGATTTAAAGGCAGTAATTTGCCACTATTTGTGCAAAACACCCCTCAATTTAGACAAATCCTAGATTACACGCTTAAGTGCACGCAATCGTACTCAGTTGCGCGGCTTTGTTCACACTTTTTGATGCTAGAGCTTCGAGCAAGTGCGGATTCAAAAACATTTAATACCAATACTCCTGAACAATGGCGCTTCGCAATGCAACACTTTGAGAAAAATCATCAACCAAATACACAGGAGGTGCGCTATGAGTCATTCTAATAAAACGTTTGAAGCGCTAAATATCGCGGTGCTTACCGTATCTGACACTAGAGATAAAACCACTGATACGTCTGGCGAGTTTTTGGCCGTAAGCGCCAGTGACCAAGGCCATCAAGTCGTTCGCCGAGATATCGTGATAGACGATGTTTACCTTATTCGAGCGAGAGTATCGGAGTATATCGCTGATCCGAATGTGCAAGCGATATTAATTACTGGCGGTACAGGATTTACACAACGAGACTCAACGCCTGAGGCGGTCGCTCCCCTATTTGATAAGGAAGTAGAAGGCTTTGGCGAACTTTTCAGGCATTTGAGCTATCAAGAAATTGGAACCTCGACCATTCAATCCCGCGCAATATCTGGCTTAGCCAATAACACAGTAATTTTTTGTGTGCCGGGGTCGACGGGTGCATGCAAAACAGCGTGGAACGGCATTATTAAGCAGCAGCTAGATGGTGCACAAGGACCTTGCAACTTTGTTCCCCATCTAAAGCGTGTCGATATTGCTGCCAAATCAGATGCTAATGATTCAAGTCAATTTCAGCAGCAGCTTTGTAGCTCCCGCTCATGAGTACATCCACAATCGGCAGTGCTAACCTAACTCACGTGGATGAGCATGGCGCGGCTAATATGGTGGATGTTTCAGGCAAACAAGAGACAAGAAGAGAGGCAACAGCAATCGGCGCTATCTCGATGAGCGCTGAGACACTGTTAAAAGTGCAGCAGAACAAAATGGCAAAGGGAGATGTGTTAAGCACCGCTAGGATAGCCGGCATACAGGCGAGTAAGAATTGTGCCAACTTAATTCCACTGTGCCATCCATTGATGTTGAGTAAAGTTAGTATCGATTTTGAAATGGATGAACAACATAATGAAATTCGCGTGTTATGTCATTGCAAATTAGATGGGGTAACAGGCGTTGAAATGGAAGCGTTAACGGGGGTGTCGGTTGCGCTATTGACTCTATTTGATATGTGTAAGGCGGCAGATCCAAGCATGATCATCTATGCTATAAGAGTGTTAGAAAAATCAGGCGGTAAGTCTGGCGTCTGGAGGCGAGAAAATGATCCAAATTAAATTTTTTGCAAGTCTACGAGAACGTCTTGGTGTAGCGTCTCTGAATTTTGAGTACTCAGGTCAAAGGACTGTCAGTGACCTGCTTCGTGAATTATTAGAAAAAAGCGAGCAGTGGAGCGTATTAAAAGAAAATGATGTGCTCATAGCAGTAAATCAAACGCTTTGTGGTGCAGATGCGCGCATAAATGACGGGGATGAAATTGCGTTTTTCCCTCCGGTAACGGGTGGATAATTATGATACGCGTCCAGCAAGAGGATTTTGAGCACTGTGTTGAGTATCAAGCACTTCGGGATAATGCGGACAGTGATGGCGCTATCGTAACGTTCACCGGTTTGGTGAGAGAGTTCAATCCTCAAGGTGCGGTATCGAGTGTTGTCATTGAACATTACCCTGGTATGACCGAAAAGTCGCTGATGAAAATCTGCTCAGCTGCAAGAAAGCGCTGGGAGCTCGGTCATATTCGCTTGATTCATCGAGTGGGGCAGCTTGAGGCAACCGAACAAATTGTGTTTGTTGGTGTGACCTCAAAACATAGAAAGAATGCGTTTGAAGCGACAGAATTTATTATGGATTACCTAAAAACCAATGCGCCTTTATGGAAGCAGGAAGGCACATCAACAGGTCTGAAATGGGTGGAAACTAAATCCAGTGATCATCAAGCGATAAAGCGTTGGTTTGAGCCCCATTCATCATTATAAAACCTGTTTTCTATCGTCGTATTTTTTGTTGTATGTCCTTATCGCATAAGCGATGACATTAGCACTTGCCTCTAGCGCGCTCTGCGTCCCTTTATTGTTTTAAAATCCCTAAGTCATTGGCGTCTCGGCTTTGTGGGAAAACCCACCATTTAATCGCATTTTAAGAGGTGAAACTTTGATCCAGATCATACTACATGTTGTGTTTGAGGAGTATAAAAACACTACATATAGTGTTTTGGAGTGTTAATGTTTAACTCTTTCGAGCCCCAGGTTTTATTTCAAGAAGTCCCAGATCATATTAGCTTGTGCTTTACCATTACTGGTTGCCCTTTACGTTGTAAAGGCTGTCATAGCAAAGATACTTGGCCAAGCACTGCAGGTACCCATCTGAGTGATGAACGCTTTAACCGTTACCTAACTCAGTACTCTCAATATGTGAGCTGTGTGCTGTTTTTTGGCGGAGAATGGTGCTTAGAAGCACTATGTTCAAAACTAAAAAAAGCACGTGAAAGCGGCATGAGTACCTGTTTATATACGGGTCTTAACGACGTACCCGACACACTTAAAAGTTTACTTACTTATATAAAAACAGGTCCATATATTCGCACGCTAGGTGGACTTGAAAACCCCAACACTAATCAGCGCTTTATAGAGCTTGCAAATGGGCAAGTACTAAACATTAAATTTCAGGAGTCTTCACTCAATGCTACCACTTAATCAAGAACACATTAATCATAAGCTAGATTTCATTGCTAACTATCTAGGAGCCGACAATGCCGCCGATGGCGCGACTTTAGACGCAAACGCTAACGTAACGAGTAAAAATATTGCTACTTTAGAAGCTGAGCTTATGAAAGACTTCTTTATTCAAGTTAATCGTGCGTCGGTCAAACAAAAAATACAAACGCTTTTTGGCGCCCCGTTGGCCAAAGAATATGAGCGACAAATTCGTCAACATGAAATATATGTGCATGACGAAACGAGCTTAAAACCCTATTGTGCATCTATTACCATGTATCCGTTCTTGTTAGATGGCTTAACCAAACTTGGCGGCGAATCGAAAGCCCCACAGCATCTGTCATCATTTTGTGGCAGCTTTGTGAACTTAGTTTTTGCCATTAGTGCACAATTTGCTGGCGCCATTGCGACAGTAGAGTTTTTAATGTACTTCGATTATTTTGCGCGCAAAGATCTTGGCAGCGAGTATCTGACCACGCATAAAAAAGAAATAGAAAATCATCTACAACATGTGGTCTATGCGATTAACCAGCCCGCAGCCGCCAGAGGTTACCAAAGCGTATTTTGGAATATATCCTTATACGACAAGTATTACTTTGACGCCATGTTTGGAGGTTTTGTGTTTCCTGATATGACCGCTCCTAAGTGGCAAAGTATCGAAAAACTTCAAGGCTTTTTTGTTGACTGGTTTACCCAAGAAAGGAGCAAAGCTATTTTGACATTTCCAGTCGTTACCGCTGCGATGCTGACGGAAAATGGAGCAGTTAAAGATGCAGGCTTTGCGCAAATGTGCGCTCGCTCAATGAGTCAAGGCGCGTCATTTTTTGTGTATCAATCTGACAGCCCAGACTCTCTGGCATCATGTTGTCGCTTGCGTAATGAAATTTCAGACAATACCTTTTCATACAGTTTAGGTGCCGGTGGCGTTTCTACAGGCTCGATTAATGTCATTACCATGAATATGAATCGACTTATTCAAAAAGGTATGGACATTAAAAAGACGGTTGAGAATATTCAAAAGTATCAAGTTGCTTATCGCGCGCTCGTTGAGGAGTATTTAACAGCAGGCGCGCTTTCTGTGTATAGCGCGGGTTTCATCGATTTAAAAAAACAGTATCTTACCATTGGCATAAATGGCATGGTCGAGGCCGCCGAATTTTTAGGCATTCGAGTCGATAATAATAGCGACTATAAGCACTTTGTTCAGCAACATTTAAGAACTATTTACGACGCCAATAAGCGCGCTAACAAAGAATATGGATATATGTTCAACACTGAGTTTGTGCCGGCGGAAAACCTTGGTGTAAAAAATGCCAAATGGGATCGAGAAGATGGATTTTGGGTCACGCGAGACTGTTATAACTCATATTTTTATGCCGTTGAAAATGCGGGTATTAATCATCTCGATAAATTTTTCATGCATGGGCATGAAATGACGCGCTATCTCGATGGTGGATCTGCGCTTCATGTCAATTTAGAAGAAACCTTAACAGAAAAAAACGCGCTGCGGATTTTAAACATCGCAGCTCAAGCGGGTTGTAACTACTTTTGCATTAACGTAAAAATTACAATATGCAATGAGTGCGAGCATATCGATAAACGTACTTTATCTGCTTGTAGCGCATGTAATTCAAAAGATATTGATTATGGCACGCGTGTAATTGGCTACTTAAAGCGAGTCTCTGCATTTAGTAAAGGTAGGCGAGATGAGCATGATATACGCCACTATCATCGACAAACTAAGGAGTATAGTGCATCACCTGACGAGGCACATGAGGTTTAGTAAGGTTAAATTGCGCTCGGCTTGGACCAAATAAATCCTAACACGGCCAATATGATGCTTATTACAAATCCTTTAACCCAATAGTTGTTAATCATATAAATCAGTGGGTAGGAGATCATGATAAGCATTAAAACGCTCGCAATGCATTTGGTCTTGAGCCGTATTACGTGATTAGTGTGCCAATCGCTTATCACTGGACCAAAATACGTATTGTTCATTAGCATCTGGTGAACCCGATCAGAGCTTTGTGAAAAAAAGTAGGCTGCTAACAATAAAAATGGCGTAGTGGGGACTAAGGGTAAAGCTACGCCGATAACAGCTAGCGCGAAAAATAACCAGCCTAAACATAAGAGGAACCCGCGCCGCATTAGGCTACTTGACGAGAGTGCTAAAAGGTAAAATGTTTACCGATTCACCCTCTGACACTGCGTCGCGCACATTTTCTAGCACCGCATAACAATTGCTATCGCTAAAACCAGAGAGTACTCCTGAACTTTGGGAAACACTAGGCGTGACGCAAAGCTCTCCCGAGTCGTCGGCATAGTAATATGCTCTTTGATAGTCTGTCCTGCCTGGGCGCTTTTTCATGGCACTTTTTGCCACAGCTTTCAGTGGCACTGCCACCGGGCTTGATTCTCCAGCCAAATAAGCAAGTGCGGGGGCGGCAATTTGATCAAAAGTAACAGCCGATGAAACCGGGTTGCCCGGTAAACCAAAAAAGATGCTGTCGCTTAAGCGGCCAAATGCTAAAGGCTTGCCCGGTTTTATTGCAAGCTTCCAAAAATCAATCTGGCCGTACTCTTCCAAGATTTCTCTTGTGTAGTCAGCCTCGCCAACAGAAACGCCGCCACTGGTTATGACGCAGTCAGCAAGGTTATTCGCCTTTTCAAAGGCTGCTTTAATATCGGCTTTACTGTCGGCGATGATGCCTAGGTCAATGACCGATGCCCCTAGACGTTCTAACATAGCAATGAGCATTGGACGGTTACTGTCAAAGATTCGATCTTCTCTAGCCGTTTCACCGGCGGCTAACAATTCGTCACCCGTAGAAAACACCGCTACACATAGTCGGCGTACAACAGGTACTTTATTGATGCCTAATGAAGCTAACAAGCCAATGTCAATTGGGCTGATTCGTTTGCCTTTTTGCAGTACCACACTGCCAAGCTTTATATCATCACCGGCAGGCCTGATAGCATCGCCTTGTTTTACCTTGCCAGTGAAGCTTATTTGAAGGTCATCGGCTTTGGTATTCTCTTGCATCACCACTGTATCTGAGCCGTTTGGAATTTGTGCGCCGGTCATAATGCGAACGCATTCACCCTCGTTCACCTCTTCCATAAACGCCGCTCCTGCAAAGCTTTTTCCTATCTGCTTAAGTGTAGAGGTGGATTGCAGGTCACTTGCTCTGATCGCATAACCGTCCATTGCTGAATTATCATAGGCTGGAACATTAATGGGTGAAACAATATTTTCAGACAACACCCTTCCAAGGGCATCATGAAGCGCGCAGTGTTCAAGCACATTTATGGGCGTTATCGCGCGAAAAATCATATCTTTCGCTTGTTCAATGGGCATTAGTCCCGGCGCATCACATCCGCACTTCATTGCTTATACTCCGTTTTGGTGATTGACCATCCATACGGCGGCCTCTACGCGCGAGCGTAAATTGAGCTTCTTAAGAAAGTGTTTAACATGCACTTTGACCGTGCCATCGGAGATATCTAGCTCGCGAGCAATCAGTTTATTGCTCATGCCTTTCGCAATTAGCTTCAGAATTTCTAGCTCTCGACTGGTTAAACTGGCCAATGCACGACTACCCGCACGTTCAGGCTTTCTAAGTGCTGTGGCTAGAATTTCTGTGAGCTTTGCGCTCATCACCATTTTGCCCAGCGCGGCTTCTTTGAGTTTGTCGACGAGTTCTTCGGGGTCCATGTCTTTTAAAAGGTAACCGTCTGCACCAGAACGAATAGCCTCCACTACATCTTCGTCATTATCAGAAACGGTTAACATGATTATGCGTGAGTCTACACCTTTGTCTCGCATTATCTTCAGCGTTTCTAGACCATCCATGCCTTGCATGTTCAAATCCAGTGTTATTAGATCAGGCTCTAATGAAAGCGCTAATTCTATAGCTTCTTGACCGGAGGAAGCCTCACCGACAACGGTTAAATCATCTTCAAATTCAAGTAGCTGATTGAGCCCCTTTCTCAATAAGGGATGGTCATCTACCATCATGATTGACGCGGGTTGATCATTAAACATGCAGTTCTTCCTTTGGCGTTGGTGTGTGGCGACGATTCGTACATTAAAACGTTACAGACACCACTATACATCATCATATTCATCAACAATAAGTTTCTTTGGGGTAAAGCGACTACCTAAAAGGGGGTAACTGACTACCCATATGTAAATCCACATTATATGGGGTATACAGAGGGCTTAGGCCGCGAATGAAGGTGGTTTTTGATCAGCGCCACCTTGGTTTGTTTGCCTACAATAATCCTCTGATATACCTATCAATGCAGATTGTGAGTGAGGCCCGTGTGTACCATAGTGCATGTAATTTATTGAAGACGACATTGATTGGAGAATGCACATGTCAGATCTACACAAGTGGAACCCGGAAGACACAGAGTTCTGGGAAAAGGAAGGTAAAAAAATCGCTAACCGTAATCTTTGGATTTCTATACCAAGCTTATTAGCAGGTTTCGCGGTTTGGTTGTATTGGGGCATCATTACTGTGCAGATGCTCAACTTAGGGTTTGATTTTGCAAAGGCAGAGCTATTTACCCTAATGGCAATAGCCGGATTAACTGGCGCAACACTGCGTATTCCTAGTAGCTTTTTTATAAGGCTGTGTGGTGGGCGCAACACCATGTTCTTTACCACAGCGCTGTTGATGATACCTGCCGTTGGTGCGGGTTTTGCCTTGCAAAACCCAGATACGCCACTGTGGCATTTTCAGCTTCTAGCACTATTGTCGGGTTTTGGTGGAGGAAACTTTGCGTCATCTATGTCAAATATAAGCTTCTTTTTCCCCAAAAAACAGCAGGGCTTAGCCTTGGGACTAAATGCCGGACTGGGCAACTTTGGTGTTACAACCATGCAAATTGTGGTGCCATTATTTATGACATTTGCTGCCTTTGGTGCGCTAAGCGGCGACCCGATGGTGTTGGTTAACGCATCTGGTACACTCATTGGTAAAATACCAGCAGGTACCGAGAGCTATATCTCTAATGCGGGCTTTGTATGGCTGTTGTTACTGGTACCGTTATTCTTCCTTACATGGTTTGGTATGAACAACATCCGAACTCCGGAGGTATCCCCAAATATTGGCAACCCGTTAACATCGTTTGCGCTCATCACAGTAATGCTTACTATCGGTCTTGTGATTGCCGCTGTGGGTTTATGGTTAATGTTGCCAGAAAGCGCCAATGGCTCCGGTTTTGGTGTGCCCAAAGAGCTTGTACTGGTGCTAGTTGTTGCCGCTACGGTTATCGCGCTTAAAGTCCTACCAGGTGCCATTGGCCAAAGCCTGACCCGTCAATATCAAATTTTTAATAATAAACATACGTGGGTAATGAGTATTATCTATACAATGACATTTGGCTCATTCATCGGGTTCGCAGCATCCTTCCCGCTGGCAATAAAGGTTATCTTTGGCTACAGCCATATAATGGTTGATGGGATCATGACACACGATACTATTAATGCAAATGGCCCTAGTGCACTTATGTACGCCTGGATGGGCCCATTTATTGGTGCGCTCATTCGTCCTGTTGGCGGTTGGATATCTGATAAATTAGGCGGCGCTTTTGTGACACAAGTGTGCTCAATTGTGATGATTGGCAGTGCCTTAGGTGTTGCTTATTATATGAAGCAAGCTTATCAGTCGGCTACGCCTGAAGAGTACTTCATTCCGTTTTTCGTCTTATTTCTATTATTGTTTGCGGCTACTGGTATCGGCAATGGCTCAACCTTTAGAACCATCGCCATGGTGTTCCCAAAAGAGCAGGCAGGTCCTGTCTTAGGTTGGACGTCAGCGGTTGCTGCCTATGGTGCGTTTTACATCCCTAAAGTGATTGGCGAGCAAATAACAGCAACCACACCAGAGGTGGCGCTTATAGGTTTTGCAGTGTTTTATTGCGTATGCGTGTTAATTAACTATTGGTTCTATTTACGCAAAGACGGTGAGTTTTATAACCCATAGTAAGCGAAGTTAAAGCGGGTCACACACAAGGGGGCATGCATATTCATGCTCCCTGCATCAAAGCACATTGAAAGTAGTTGTGTCTTCTAGGTCTATAGAGGGCGATAAATAGCGAGGTTATCATGAATTTTGAGCGAACAAGCGCTTCAAAGATTGCTGTGAATTTGCCAGGTGCAACTGCGGTATTTTTTTCCCATAATATTAACTTTTGCTCTCAGAACCAAGAACCCTTAGGGGTAGCAATGCAAAATCGGTCAGCCGATGCCGAGCGCATTTATGCTGAATTAAACAACATTATCGATAGGCAAGAGTACATACAAGAATTCGATACATGGCCTAAACAGCAGATTATTGAATACATTTTCACTCGCTTTCATGATGTACACAGGCAACAGCTACCTGAGCTGATACGTCTGGCAGAAAGAGTTGAGACCACGCATGTTGATAACAAGTACTGCCCTGTTGGCCTGAGCCAGCATTTAGTGCAAGTACAAAATGAACTTGAAGAGCACATGCAAAAGGAAGAAAACGTACTTTTCCCGATGTTAGCCCAAGAGCACTTATCTCTTCCAGCTGGACCTATTCAGGTAATGAAGCGTGAGCATGATGACCACTTATCACTCATAAGTACCATTTTTGAAATCACAAACGACATTCAGTTGCACCCAGATGCGTGTAACTCTTGGAAGGCGCTTTATTTGGGTTTACAGGCTTTTATCAACGACATATATATGCATATTTTCATTGAAAACAATGTATTGTTTGTCAGATGAAAGCTGCTTATTCAAACACTCTATTACCCATTCTGTGCTGAAAGCGCTTCATCACGAGCATATTCAGGTAAGAAACTAAATCTCACTTGAGTGCCATTCGGCATCGCTCTTTCAATATTCAGCGTGCCATCTAAATTTCGGCTGCGCTCTACCATAATTGCCAAGCCATAATGATTGAGCTTATTTGGGTCTCCAGGAATACCAATGCCATTATCTGTCACGCACAATGTAATTTCCGATATGTTATTGCTTGTAATAGTGATCCTGATTTCACTCCCTTTTGAGTGATAGAACGCATTCTGGGTGGCTTCTCTGGCAATTTGTAATAGATGAATTTCTTCTTGTGGTGTAAACGGTATGTGCTCCACATCGTATTGCAAAACAAAGGTAAACGAATCAGAGCGAGTTTTAAACTGCTCTATGGTCTGTTCCAAAGCAGCCTTAATGCCTTGCCCATCTAATTTAAGCCTAAAGGTGGTAAGTAGCTCCCGTAACTCACTGTATGCCGCCCCCAACCCGTTTTTAAGCTCGTTGATAACTAAATCAATTTGTTCTTGTGCATTTTCCATTTTTTGTAAACGTTGCAAGCGAGTAACTTGTATTTTCAAATACGAGAGTGCCTGGGCTAAACTATCGTGCAGCTCTCTTGCAATGACCGTTCGTTCGTTCATTAACGCCACACGTCGGCTTTCATCTTGACGGTGCTTGCGACTTAACCCATTGGCAATTTGCTCGGCTACAGATTCAAAGAGTTGGTTTTGCCAGTCATCAAAGTGCTGACTCTCTTTGGGGTTGACCGTTAATACGCCGTAATTGTATTCACCTAGAGTGAGCTGATAACGCATCTGATTGCTGGCTTTGGGGAAAATTGCATTATGTTCAGTACAATCACCGCATTGGTGACGAATGCATTTTTCTGGCAGTTCTTTGTTTGTGGTTACAAGATGCTCATAAGGACCATTGCCCTGTGCGGTCATGATGCATAAATCTAGGTCAGGGTTTCCGGTGACACTGGCTAGTCGTTCTAGCAGTGATTTGAAATCAATCGTGTTTGGATCGCTGTTGTTCATGCGACGCGATATCTCATACAACACATCGAGAGATTCATTAGAACGGGATAGTTTTTGTGTTTTTTGTTTTACCAATGACTCTAATTGACTGCGGGAGCGGTATACAGAGTCACTCATTTTGTTGATTGTACGAGCGAGCAAGGCAAGCTCATCTTTTCCACTTTCGTCAGCTCTTGCGGTAAAGTCCCCTCTGCCAATTTGTTTTGCTACATCGGTTAGGCGAGACAAAGGCTTATCGATATGTCGATTCACAATCATCATTGCAAAAGCGATTAGCAGCAGGGTACTAAATAAAGCGATGCTTTGAATAAGCCTGATGGTTGCAATATTGCTTTCAGCGTGCAATTGATAACTCGATACAAGTTCATTGAGCCCTTCAACAAAGCTTTGTGTCGCGATATTGAGCTCAGCACCATCAACTGAAAAGCCGTTCTGAGCGTCAACAAGCATGGGCTTAATTTGCCCAAACCACTGCGTTGTTAACTGTTCTAGCAGTACTTCCGAGTTGTTTGCACCCATAAGAGCCTGTTTGTTAACCAATATCCCTTTGGTCAGGTCATCTTCGAAGGCGCTTATTAGCTCGGCGAATCGCTCAAAATGCGCAGGCGTTTTATCTTGCAGTTGCACATGACTCACCAGACGATAGCTTTGCATGCGCAGGGAGCCGGCTACATTTATCGATGCTGCGTCAGTTTGCGCACTGTCACTTATAAACACAGAGCTAAACATACTTGCTACTGCTAAAAAGCTTACTGAAAACATCAGTGCCGCAATTTTAAATACAGTGGAATGGAAAAAGTTTTGCGTCATAAGCATGTACCTAAGGCCAAATTGTGTGAGTCAGAGGTGATACCTACAAAGACTAAGGGTCAAAATTTTTAAATCATTAATTATGAACGACCAGTCTATACGCCTTTAAACTAAAGGAAAAGGCATATATTAACACCTACCTCTTTAGTGGTACTGGGGTAAATTGATGCTCATTTCGCCCTATTGTATAGCGTAAAAATATGGCTTTTAATCCAGACATAGCTTGAATTTGCAGCATTATTTGAAAGATATTTCAGTGCTGCATTCTTATTAACCAAGGAGTCTGGCGTGAGTCACTTTTTAGACAGATTGCAGTTTTTTAAACGTAAAGAAGAATCGTTTTCGGATGGTCATGGCGTAACAACCGAAGAAAATAGAGATTGGGAAGATGGTTACCGCCGTCGCTGGCAGCACGATAAAATCGTTCGCTCTACACACGGTGTAAACTGCACTGGCTCATGTAGCTGGAAAATCTATGTTAAAGATGGTCTAGTGACTTGGGAAACACAGCAAACTGATTACCCACGCACCCGCCCAGATCTGCCGAATCATGAGCCTAGAGGCTGTCCTCGTGGGGCAAGTTACTCTTGGTACATTTACAGTGCTAACCGCCTCAAGCATCCAAAGATTCGTAAGCGCTTGGTTAAGTTATGGCGCGCGGCAAAGCTAGAACATAAAGACCCTGTGCTCGCATGGGGCTCGATTGTTGAAAACCCAGAAAAAGCGAAAGAATATAAGCAGCAGCGTGGGCTAGGTGGCTTTGTGCGCGCGAACTGGTCTGAAGTCAATGAGATCATAGCGGCCAGTAACGTGTATACGGCCAAAACCTATGGACCTGACCGTATTACTGGCTTCTCACCTATTCCTGCCATGTCGATGGTTTCTTATGCGGCGGGCGCTCGGTATTTATCTCTCATTGGCGGCAACTGCCTAAGTTTTTATGATTGGTATTGTGACCTTCCGCCAGCTTCACCACAAATTTGGGGTGAGCAAACTGACGTGCCTGAATCGGCCGATTGGTATAACTCTAACTATATTATTTGCTGGGGCTCAAACGTACCTCAAACACGTACGCCAGACGCACATTTTTTAACTGAAGTTCGCTATAAAGGCACTAAAGTCATCGGCATTACGCCAGATTACTCTGAGGTGGCCAAGCTTACCGATCAGTGGCTAGCGCCGAAGCAAGGAACAGACGCCGCATTAGCCATGGCCTTTGGTCATGTCATTTTAAAAGAATTCCACCTAGAGAATCCGTCTAAGTATTTCACCGACTACGTAAAACGCTACACTGATTTCCCTGTGTTGGTCATGTTAGAAAAGGCTGAAGATGGTTCTTTACATCAAAGCCGTTTCTTACGCGCTTCTGACCTTAACGGGAATCTCGGCCAAGAAAACAACCCAGAGTGGAAAACTATTTCGATTAACGACAAAGATGGCGAGCTTGTCTCTCCAACGGGTTCGGTTGGCTATCGCTGGGGCGAAAAAGGCAAATGGAACATTACGCAGACCGATGGTAAGTCAGGTGATGAGCTTGATTTACGCGTCAGTTTAAAAGGCTCTCACGACGAATTAGTTGAGGTTGGCTTCCCATATTTTGGTGGCGCTGAGCATGAATTCGGCTACTTCCAAAACACCGAGCATGACGATATTTTGGTGCGTAAAGTACCCGCCAAAAAGCTCACCCTTGCTGATGGTACAGAGGCCTATGTCGCCACAGTGTTTGACTTAACCATTGCAAACTACGGCGTTGATAATGGCTATGACGACCCGAACGTTGCCTCAAGCTACGATCAAGACATTCCTTATACTCCTGCTTGGCAAGAGCAAATCACTGGCGTACCACGCTCAGAGGTGATTAAAATTGCTCGTGAATTTGCCGACAATGCTAACAAAACCCGTGGTCGTTCTATGATCATTGTGGGTGCGGGTATGAACCATTGGTATCACATGGACATGAACTACCGTGGCCTCATCAACATGCTAATGATGTGTGGTTGTGTTGGCCAAAGTGGCGGCGGATGGGCGCACTACGTGGGTCAAGAAAAGCTACGTCCACAAACAGGCTGGCAACCCCTTGCATTTGGCTTAGATTGGCAACGTCCACCACGTCATATGAACGGTACATCGTTCTTCTATAACCACTCCAGTCAATGGCGTTATGAAAAGCTAGAAATGACCGAAGTTGTTTCTCCACTTGCTGATAAGAGCAAATGGTCTGGTTCTATTATCGATTTCAATACGCGCGCCGAGCGCATGGGTTGGTTACCGTCTGCACCACAACTTAATATGAACCCCTTACAGCTTTGTAAAGATGCAGCAGCTGCAGGACAATCACCTCAAGAGTATGCAGTAGAGCGCTTGAAGTCAGGAGAATTAGACTTCGCTTGCATGGAGCCTGAAAACCCTAAAAACTTCCCTCGTAATATGTTTATTTGGCGCTCCAATTTACTTGGCTCATCGGGTAAGGGTCATGAATACATGCTGCGTCACTTGCTGGGCACCAAGCACGGTTTGCTTGGTAAAGACCTAGGCGAAGAAGGCGGTAAAATGCCAGAAGACGTTAAGTTCGAACAGCAAGCTGCCGAAGGTAAAGTCGACTTATTGGTCACGCTTGATTTTAGAATGTCTACCACATGTTTGTATTCAGACATCGTTCTACCTACCGCAACATGGTATGAAAAAGATGATTTAAATACCTCAGACATGCACCCGTTCATTCACCCTTTAAGTGCGGCCGTTGACCCTGTTTGGGAATCTCGCTCTGACTGGGAAATCTTTAAGGGCGTCGCCAAAGCATTTTCAAAAATGGCAGAAGGGCATTTAGGTGTTGAGAAAGATTTAGTCACTGTGCCTATTTTGCATGATACGCCTGCGGAGATAGCCCAACCATTTGGTGTAAAAGCTTGGTGGAAAGGTGAGTGTGATCTCATTCCTGGTAAAACAGCCCCTAACATGGTGGTCGTTGAGCGTGATTATCCTAATACTTATGCCCGTTTTACTTCTATTGGTCCGGCCCTAGAAAAGTTAGGTAATGGCGGCAAGGGCATCAGTTGGAATACCGAAAAAGAGGTGGAGTTCTTAGGTGAGCTAAATCATAAGCATTTAGAAGAGGGTGTGAATAAAGGACGGCCGAAGCTAGAGTCGGCAATTGATGCCGCAGAAATGATTTTATCACTGGCGCCTGAAACCAATGGACAAGTCGCCGTGAAGGCATGGGCAGCGTTGAGCGAGTTTACAGGGCGCGATCATACCCATTTAGCGAAACCGAAAGAAGAAGAGAAAATTCGTTTCAGAGACGTTCAGGCTCAGCCGCGTAAGATCATCAGCTCCCCCACATGGTCAGGGCTTGAAGATGAACATGTATCTTACAATGCAGGCTACACCAATGTGCATGAATACATTCCTTGGAGAACGGTGACCGGTCGTCAGCAGTTCTATCAAGATCATGAGTGGATGCGCGACTTTGGTGAAACCATGTGTGTATACAAGCCACCCATTAATTTAAAAACTGTTAAGCCCATTATGAATAAGGACTCAAACGGCAATAAAGAAATTGCACTTAACTTCTTAACACCACACCAAAAGTGGGGTATTCACAGCACCTATTCAGACAACTTGCTGATGCTGACACTGTCACGCGGTGGTCCTGTTGTGTGGATGTCGGAGGTTGATGCTGCAAGAGCTGACATCGTGGATAACGATTGGATTGAGGTGTTCAATATTAACGGTGCCATTGCGGCAAGAGCCATTGTGTCTCAGCGCGTGCCAGAGGGGGTGAGCATGATGTACCACGCACAAGAACGTATTGTAAACGTGCCTGGCTCAGAGCTTACTAAAACACGCGGAGGGATTCACAACTCAGTGACTAGATGCGTCATGAAGCCCACGCACATGATTGGCGGCTATGCGCAACAATCCTACGGATTTAATTACTACGGAACCGTTGGCTGTAACCGCGATGAGTTTGTCATTGTGCGCAAAATGGCGAAAGTTGATTGGCTTGATGATGATAGCGTCGACCAAAGCAAAGAAGAATTTAACAGTGTTGTTAACAACAATAAGGTAGAGGGCTAATCATGAAAGTTAGAGCTCAAATCGGCATGGTGCTAAACCTTGATAAATGTATCGGTTGTCACACGTGCTCAGTTACTTGTAAGAATGTTTGGACCTCACGCGAAGGTGTTGAATACGCCTGGTTTAACAACGTAGAGACTAAGCCTGGTATTGGTTATCCCAAAGAGTGGGAGAATCAAGAGAAGTGGAATGGCGGATGGAAGCGTCATGCCAATGGAAAGCTAACGCCAAAACAAGGCGGTAAGCTGCGCATACTCGCAAATATTTTTGCCAATCCAGATTTACCTGGCATAGACGATTACTACGAACCGTTTGATTTTGATTATCAGCATCTGCACAAAGCGGGTGAGAGTAAACACCAACCGGTAGCCCGTCCACGCTCGTTGATCACCGGTCAACGTATGGAAAAAATTGAATGGGGACCAAACTGGGAGGAGATTCTTGGTACTGAGTTCTCAAAACGTCGGGCCGACAGCAACTTTAACCAAATGCAGGCTGATATGTATGGCGAGTTTGAAAAAACTTTCATGATGTATCTACCGCGTTTATGTGAGCATTGCATTAATCCAGCTTGTGTAGCCTCTTGTCCCTCAGGCGCTATTTATAAGCGTGAGGAAGACGGCATTGTCTTGATTGATCAAGATAAATGTCGCGGTTGGAGAATGTGTGTAAGCGGCTGCCCTTACAAAAAAATCTACTATAACTGGAAAACCGGTAAGTCTGAAAAATGTATTTTCTGCTATCCGCGTATTGAAGCGGGTCAACCGACCATTTGCTCAGAAACCTGCGTAGGCCGAATTCGCTACTTAGGCGTCATGCTATATGACGCAGATCGCGTACAAGAAGCGGCATCAGTTGCAAACGACAAAGACCTATATCAAGCGCAGTGTGACATTTTCCTTGACCCATTTGATGAAAGTGTTCAAGAAGCAGCTCGCAAAGAGGGTATTCCTGACGCGTGGCTAAAATCGGCGCAAGAGTCACCGGTATACAAAATGGCAATGGATTGGAAGGTTGCATTACCTTTGCACCCAGAATATAGAACATTACCAATGGTTTGGTATGTGCCGCCTCTAAGCCCTATTCAAAATGCAGTAGCTGCAAATAAGGTACCCATGAATGGTGTGTTCCCTGACCTGAAATCATTGCGTATTCCAATGAAATATTTGGCGAACATGCTTACCGCTGGTGACGAAGCACCCGTAGAGAAAGCATTAGAGCGCATGATGGCAATGCGTATATTTAAACGCTCACAACAAGTCGATGGCGAATTGAACCTAGAAGCCTTAAACCAAGTGGGTTTGACCGAAGCGCAAGTTGAAGAAATGTATCGCTATATGGCATTGGCCAATTACGAAGACCGCTTTGTGATCCCAACCAGCCATAAAGCCTACGCAGAAGATGCTTATGATATGAAGTCTGGTTGTGGCTTTACTTTCGGCAATGGCTGCAGCGGCGGCGACAGTGAAGCGGACTTGTTTGGCGGTAAAAAACAAACAGTACGCCAAGTTATTCCAGTAGAGGTGCGTGACTAATGAAAATTTTAAGCCTTATTTCAAGACTCATCGATTATCCAAGCGACGAGCTATATGCTCACGCTGAGGATGTAAGTGATTATATTGCGGGTAATGAAGACCTTGCAGAGTCTGATAAAACAGCCTTGCAAGCTTTTGTGGCTCAGCGCTTTGGCGATAGCTTACTCGATTGGCAATCGGATTATGACGGTTTATTTGAGCGAGGGCGTTCGCTGTCTTTACTCATTTATGAGCATATTCATGGCGAATCCCGCGACCGAGGTCAAGCTATGGTCGACTTGCTGGAGCAATATAAAGCTGCAGGCCTTGATATTGGCGTGCGTGAACTGCCTGATTATATTCCATTATTTTTAGAGTTTGTCAGCACCCAAGGTAATGAAAATGCAAAAGGATGGTTGCAAGACATTGGGCCGGTACTAGCTTTACTCACCGTTAGGCTTGAAAAGCGACAGTGTAATTACAGCAGCTTGTTTCAGGCTCTAGTGAACTTGTCTGAAGTAGACATCGATCTAGATGCTTTGCGCGAGCAAGTGAAAGAAGAAAAACGCGATGACACCAAAAAAGCCCTCGACAAAGTGTGGGAAGAGGAAGCCGTTACTTTTGGCGGTGATGCTACAAATGGTGGTTGTCCAACCAATACGTCTAAGCCTTCTGAATCTCAACGACGTGATCAAGATGTGCCTATTCAATTTATAGATGCTGCTAACAACATACGCAGCGAAGAAAGTGTAAGGGGTTAGTCATGCATATCATAGACACAATATTTTTTGGGATTTATCCATATTTAGCAACGGCTATTTTCTTTTTGGGTAGTCTTATTCGATATGATCGCGAGCAATATACTTGGAAGACAGGCTCCAGCCAGATGCTTAGTAGCAAAAACTTTCGCATAGCCAGCGTGCTTTTTCATGTTGGTATAATCGCTATCTTGGGTGGTCATTTCGCTGGGTTAGTTTTGCCTTGGGAAATTTGGCATGCGCTGGGAATTAGCATGGCCACTAAGCAGATCATCGCTATGGGCGTGGGTGGTTTCTTCGGTGTTCTATGCTTTATTGGCTTAAGCATGTTGGTATACAGACGATTGTTCGACCCTAGAATAAGAGCGAACAGCAGCCTCATGGATACTGGTATTTTACTCTTGATTTACCTGCAGCTAATTATTGGTATGTTCACCATTGTTATCTCTACTGGTCATATGGATGGTTCAGTTATGTATAACCTAATGAGCTGGTCGCGTTATACCTTAACTTTTAGACCTGCTGAGGCTGTAGAATATATCTCCTCGGTACACTGGTTATATAAGATGCACGTAACGCTAGGCATAACTTTGTTTGTGTTATTCCCATTCAGCCGCTTAGTACATATTTGGAGTGTACCAGTGCAGTATGTACTTAGAAGCTACCAAGTAGTGAGACAGCGTTAAGCTACCAACGATCGCTCATCGCTGAGCGAGGAGGCAGGGATTCCCGCAATGTGGCAAGGATGCCAAGTTTTATCCAACACATAGTAAGAGCAAGCACTCCAGTAAATTATGAGATTTTGTACCCGTAAATAGGATTAAAGAATGTCACTTACCAATACCCCAGAAATTACAGTGAACGGCAGTCGGATTTTAGCCTCTGCTATTGACACTGAAGTACAGTATCACCCAGCCGAAACTCGCAGGGAGGCCATGGTTCAAGCTGCTCAATCATTAATTATCGCTGAGGTGATTGCTCAAAAAATACGAGACATGGGCCTTAATGAAAGGGCAGACCGAGCCTCTTTAGAAGCCAACCCAGAGCTTATAGACCAATTATTCGCTATAGAGATTGATATTCCAGAAGCCACAGCAAAGGAGTGTGAGCGGTACTTTAAGGCAAATCCAGAGCAGTTCACGTCGTCACCACTTGTTGAAGCCAATCATATATTGCTAGCAGCAGATCCGAAAGATCTCGAGCATCGTGCAGAAACGCTTAGCGTGGCCGAAATTATAATTGAACAGCTAAAATCCAGGGAGATTAGCTTCGCGGAAGCTGCTAAAAAGTACTCTGTTTGTCCCTCAAAGGACCAAGGTGGCAATTTGGGACAATTATCTAACGGTCAAACGGTAAGCGAATTTGAAAGGCAGGTTTTCGCAGCAGACATTGGCTTGATGACAGTGCCCGTTGAGTCACGTTTTGGCTATCATGTCGTTGAAGTGATTAGAAAGGTTGATGGAAAGCCTTTAACATATGATTTAGTTGAAGATAGAATTAAGAAATACTTAAATGACAAAGTACATAGAAAAGCAATTTCTCAGTATTTGCATCGCCTGATTGCCGAAGCAGAAATAAGTGGTTTTGAGTTTAATTACGATGAGTCAAGGGTGATGCAGTAAGTCTGCATGTACGTGATAAAAGTATCTAGTTTGAGCGAACTGTTTTGAAGTGCGCTCGCTTGTGGGCATGTGATATGCCTGTGCAAGTAACTATTTGTCTGTATATGTGAAAGTATCGGCACAAATAAACCCACTGGTAAGTTAGCTCTCTGGATTTGAATGCAGAGCAAGCCTTGAATTGTGTACGCAGCCATTGGTAAGTCGAGAGTATGGACTGCGTGTTGGATATGACGTTCAGAAAAAACAAGTCAACGAACCGTAAAGGACACGGGTTTTGGTCTACAATATCATGCGAAAAATAGCCATGGCCTTATTTAAAAAAGGCGAAACAAAAACAGCGAGTATGAAAGGTAGAAGAAAAACGGCTGCGCTAGATGACGATTATCGCTCAACCCTTTTAGAATCTGAGATTAAAACGTGCTAACCGTGATCCTGTCCCTGTTATCAACATGAAAAACCTTCCAATGTGGGAGGAGACCATATACGAGGTTAGTTATTGCCATTAAGAGGTGTGTCAGGTTACTCCATTGTGGGTAGAAGCTTATAGAGCAGTGGGTTACTAGACGTATAAAACACCGAGCCATGCTCTCAACATGCCGTTTCTTTTTAGCTTTAAGATAGGTTATTTCTTGCTTTTATAAGAAAGCGCCATTAAGATAGTAATTAATTACTATCTTAATGTGGGTCTTATGATCAAATACTCTAAAAACCTGCCAGCAGATGAACGACGTGCTGTTACAGTGCAAGTGGTTGTCGAGTTGGCCGCTGAACGTAATCCAAGTGATATTACAACTGCCGCTATTGCAAAGCGAATGGGGCTGACTCAAGGCGCTTTGTTCCGACATTTTCCAACCAAAGAAGCCATCCTAGAATCGGTTACGACTTGGATCGCCAATCGACTGCTGACTAAGATTGACGAAGCTGCCACACAAGCCAGCACACCCATGGCAGCTATAGAAGCAATGTTTATGGCACATATTAAATTCGTTTCCGAACATCCTGGTGTGCCAAGAATTCTATTTGGTGAGCTTCAACGTCCCGGTGATACGTTACCGAAGAAAATGGTACAGACACTGCTCCGCCAATATAAGGAGCGGTTGCAACGGCTATTGGATGCAGGTATTTCTGCGGAAGAATTGAACCCTAACTTAGACATAAGCGCCGCTGCTGCATTATTCATTGGTTCCATTCAGGGCTTAGTTATGCAGACATTAATTTCGGGGGACACTGCACATATTGTTAAAGCTGGCCCTGGTGTGTTCGCTATTTACTGCCGGGGTATTGGGAGAACGGTATGAAGTTTCCTAGCCTACAACGTCGCACTATCGGACTGATCGTAGCGATAGTACCGTTGCTGCTGCTGTTTATTTTTGTGGTTATGCGTTCAGGGCCTCTAGCGCCGATAAAAGTGACTGTTGCTACCGTGCGCTCGCAATCCATCGCGCCCGAATTGTTTGGTATTGGCACGATTCAGGCGCGTTATACCTTTAAAGTGGGGCCTACATTTGCGGGAAAACTTAAGCGGTTGGAAGTACAAGTGGGCGACGTAGTTGAATCAGGCCAAGTTATCGGCGAAATGGATGCTGTGGATATGGATGAGCGGATCAGCGCTCAACAAGCCGCGATTAATAGTGCGGTAGCTGCAATAACGCAGGCCGAAGCCAAGCAGATTCATGCTCAAACACAAGCAACACGCTATAACCAGCTGTCGCTGGTTAATGGTACCAGTGAAGAAATGGTGTCAGCCAAACGGCAGGAACTGGCGATCGCCAATGCAGGATTAGTAGTGGCCAAACAGGATCTACGTCGTCTGCAAGCTGAGCGCGAAGCTTTAATGGCTCAAAAAGGCTATCTACTTCTAGTGGCACCGGTGCACGGGCTCGTTACAAAGCGAGACGTCGAGCCCGGCTCTACAGCAGTCGCTGGTCAGGCTGTTATTGAAATTATTGACCCTGACAGCATATGGGTGAATACCAGATTTGACCAAATTACCGCGGAAGGTTTAGCCGCAGACTTGCCGGCAACCATTATCCTGCGTTCACGAGCATCGGTATCGGTCATCGGGTATGTATTCAGAACTGAGCCGTTGGCAGATCCAGTAACGGAGGAAACTCTGGCCAAAGTAGCTTTCAAATCGACACCTGTTCCTCTGCCCCCGTTAGGTGAATTGGCTGAAGTAACAGTGCAGTTACCAGAATTGGCTGCAGCACCTACCATTCCTAATGCGGCTATTCGGACACTAAATAATCAGCGTGGCGTGTGGAAACTTGTAGCGGGAAAGATAAGATTTGTTTCTCTTAAGTTCGGACGCTCAGACCTAGCTGGTAATGTACAGGTAATCGAGGGCTTGAATACCGGTGAACAGATTATTGTTTACAGTGAGAAAATGCTGACGGCAAACAGTAGGCTCAAAGTCGTAGAACATCTGACGAAGGCGACGCCATGATCAACCTTGCAGGGCGTGACATTCTTCATGCATGGGGGAAGTTTGTTTTTACTGGTATTGGGCTAGGGCTTCTGATCGGGGTTACGCTAACCATGGCAGGCGTTTATCGTGGCATGGTTAATGATGGCAAAGTGCTTCTCGACAATAGTGGCGCAGATCTTTGGGTTGTTCAAAAAGATACTTTAGGTCCTTATGCCGAGTCTTCCAGTGTTCCGGATGACCTTTGGCGCAGTATTCGTAGCATGCCGGGTGTAGCACAAACAGCTAATGTCACCTATCTTACCATGCAGGTTCGTCAAGCAGAAAAAGACGTCAGAGCGATGGTAGTTGGCATTAGTGGAGGCGAGTCAGGTAAACCGGGCTGGCCACCCCAGCTGGTTGCTGGCCGTCAGATCAACCGTAGTCACTACGAAGCAGTGGCTGATATTGCAACAGGGTTTCAGCTCGGCGACCGTCTTAACATTCGCAGAAATCAACACACTGTTGTGGGATTAACCCGTCGTATGGTGTCATCCAGTGGGGATCCGATGATTTTCATCCCGCTAAAGGACGCTCAAGCTGCCCAATTTATCAAAGATAACGACGCGTTGCTTAGTCAACGGCGGCGCACTTCCACCAATCCTGCTTTTAATCGCCCTGGCATGTCCGATTTACTTGATGCGGTTATTGCCACCCAAACCAGCAACAATGCTGTAAATGCTGTACTTGTGCGGATTCAGCCCGGGCTTTTGCCTGCAGATGTTGCCGAACCTATCCGCAGATGGAAACGATTGACCGTTTATGATCGGCCACAAATGGAGTCAATTCTGATTGGAAAACTAATTGCTACTTCAGCTAAGCAGATCGGCATGTTTCTAGTTATTCTGGCGTTGGTCAGCGCCGCCATTGTGGCGTTCATCATCTACACATTAACGATGGACAAGATCCGTGAAATTGCCGTTCTGAAACTTATTGGTACTCGAAACATTACCATCGCGGGAATGATTTTGCAGCAGTCGCTTGTACTTGGATTAATTGGGTTTGTAGTGGGTAAGATCAGCGCCACCTTTGCTGCGCCGTTGTTTCCGAAATACGTGTTATTAATGCCCCTCGATGCGATGTTGGGGTTCATAGCGGTTATTATCATTTGTCTGCTGTCGAGCCTTGTCTCAATTCGCATGGCACTTCAGGTTGACCCAGCAGAAGCGATAGGAGGTTAAAATGGCAGATCAGGGGATCCACATCGAAGGCCTCTCTAAACTATATGGCGTAGGTCATAATACTATAATGGCGCTAAAAGACGTCAATATGCATGTAGCACCAGGAGAGGTTGTTGGTTTGATCGGGCCATCAGGTTCAGGTAAGAGTACCCTGTTAAAATGCCTTGGCGCGGTGATAGCTCCGACGGCAGGTCGAATGAGTTTAGGGAATAAAGTTATTTTTGATAACGGTTGGAAGGTCCGGGATTTACGGGCGCTGCGCCGTGATAAGATTGGTTTTGTATTCCAAGCGCCTTATCTCATCCCATTTCTTGATGTTATCGACAACGTAGCATTGTTGCCCATGCTGGCAGGCGTGGCAAATAGTGAAGCTCGTCACCGATCCCTTGAACTGCTGACTGCGCTCGATGTTCAGCACCGGGCAACGGCGATGCCGTCGCAATTGTCAGGTGGTGAACAGCAGCGTGTGGCAATTGCGCGGGGGTTGGTTAATCATCCACCAGTTATTTTAGCCGACGAGCCTACAGCACCATTGGACTCAGTCAGGGCAATGGCTGTGATCCGTATTCTTAATGACATGGCAAAACGTTTCGAGACTGCGATAATTGTGGTTACTCATGACGAAAAAATCATCCCAACCTTCAAGCGTATTTACCATATTCGAGATGGCGTAACGCACGAGGAGCAGGGAGAGGGCCGAAGTACTTAATTCTCCTCTTTCAACATTGCAAGGTTTTTCATGTTGATAACAGGAACAGGATTGCTGCCATATATACGATTTTTAATTAGCCTTAAGGCTCTAACCTTGATGTGAATCGCGTATATTGTCCTTATCAGCTCGTCAGTTTTGGTGACTGCTGTGGTATCAGGTTTTCACTAAATTATTTATCTAACAACTAAGTGCATCATCTTTCTTTTGAGGTCTAAATACAACTGCCTTGGCGCCCCGCATAAGTAAGCATCTCAAGTAACTATTTCCTCGTTTACTGATCCCTAGTAATTTGTCTTTTCCAACACCGCTGTATGGTTTGGGAACCAATTCTAACGATGCTGATACATCATGCCCTTTATAATAAGAACTGTCATTGCCCACTCATTAACATAAGCGCTCGCCACCATCGGGCCTAGATCTGGTATACTTTGTAGTCGGTGACAGACTTCATTTGCCTTTACTGAAACCTTTATGAAAATTCCCTTTTTTTCATTTATGTTTTTTATCATGCTCTTGGCTTGGATCATGTTAGCCTTGTCATTACATTGAAAGGTCAACATACGGGCAGATTTGCTTTTTATCTATATAGCTATTGTGGTTCAACTAATATTGGTCGCCACCTCTAAAACTTCTTTTGACACAGAGGCGAACCGTGGCTTTTAATAAGGCGCTTATGCCGCTGCATTACTGGCAGTTAGTGTAGCGTTAGACTGGGGCACTTAGGAAATATCATGCAAAAGAAAGAACATTGGGAAACGGTTTACTCTACAAAAGCGCCTGATTCTGTAAGTTGGTTTCAGGAGCAAGCAGAAACATCCTTAAATTTTATAAAAAATTTAAACTTAGAAAAAAGCGCCCCAATTATTGATGTAGGTGGCGGAGCCTCAACACTCGTAGATGACCTGCTTATAAATGGTTACTCTCGTTTATATGTTCTTGACCTTTCGGGCGCAGCTCTTGAAACTACTAAAAAGCGAATTGGCTCTAATTCGGTAAGCGTTGAATGGTTTGAAGCTGATGTAACGGAAGTACAATTCCCTAAGCATCAATTTGAAGTGTGGCATGATCGTGCAGTTTTACATTTTTTAATAAATCCAGAAGAGCGCTCCGCTTATATCAAAAATGTAATGCATTCCGTTAAGCCAAATGGCCACATTATTATTTCTACATTCGCAGAAGACGGCCCAACTCAATGCAGCGGTTTGCCCGTTATGCGCTATTCTACTGAAGCTTTGTATGCTGAATTTGGTGAGAACTTCTTACTTAAAGAGCAATTAAAAGAAATTCATAATACGCCTTTCGGTACAACGCAAAAATTTGTGTTTTGTCACTTTGTAAAAAAAGACTAACAATGCGTTGCAGCATCAGTTGCTTCGCAGAGGAGTAATTTACACCACTTTAACCATACCTACCTTTGGGGTTTTTCCCATAATTCCGCAGGTACAAAATGAATGATTTAATCAATCAAGTCATCACTGAAATACAGTATAGAGTGTACTCTTCTAATACGAAACAATCTTACACTGTCACCTCATATGCATGGCCAAGTTCTTTGGCCGTCCGATAGATGAAGTGAGCTGTGACGAGCTTAAGACCTACTTTCAACATCCGTCAGTCCGTCGACTTTCTTATGCCAGCATAGCGCCGCAAATTAACAGCTTGGCGTTTCTGTATAAACACGTCCTCAAGCAGCCATTGGCATTAGATGTGGCTGTGCCATGGCGCAAAATATAGCCGCCTGACTTTTATAACGAAGCCAAGTCGCCACTTTAAAAAGGTATTGCCAAACCTTGCGCATTAAAATAATGACGATTCTTTGATGTGGCTGTGATTTACGGCTAAGTGAGCTGACGCATATCAAGGTAAGGCATATTTATGGAAAGCCTTTCAATGCTTTTTCAACAGGAGGTCGCGCGTTGCTAGCAGAACGAAGAGCCGATAAAAAGCATTGAGCTTGTAAGTGAACATGTTCCTGACGTCGTTTTAATGGATTTAAAATTTAATACTAAAATTGACGGTGTTGAGGCGACGCGTCGAATACGCGAAGTAAGCCCAAACACAAAAGTATTAGTGGTTGCTTCCTATCGTCAGGACGAATATGTAAAACCTCATATACTCGGTAAGAGTTTTATTCATAAAATCTTTCGTTAATTATGCTACTTTGTAACGCAAAATCTAGGGCGCTAATGTAATTACGACAAAGTCGCTCGGTAATTAGAACGACAGTTTCCCTAGGTAATCACACTAATACAAGTAGGCTGCAGAAATGTCTTCGACTTACCTGTATTGGTGTTAACAGACTTACCATCTCAGCGAAGTTCAGTATATTGCGTTTTCCCTATAATCATGTTTTCAACATAACTCGCTGACACTGAACCTCTATTGCGGCATGGTAAATCGTAGGTTCATCACAAGTCTGCGTTTGCTCCCATGTAACTGACATAGTCTGGGGACGTTTATCGCTTATTTTAAGCCCTCTAAGTAGCCCCAAACGAAAGGAGTCATCGAGAGGGCCATTAGCTAATTTGCAAGCTACGTTCGAATCAGAACTGTCAGTAGCTATAACAAAATAGTGATCATCATCATTCCAGAACAACAATCCTCGCTCGGCCATGTCGCATAATTCGAAGTACTCTTCACAGCCACTGGTTTGTGCCTTATAGAAGAAATCCGCCAAGTTGAGTAATTTTCCCGATATCTCATCAATGCGCGAGTTTTGACGAGCCGCATCAATAATGGCGTGGCAATGGTTCATATATTCAGCAATTTTTTTTGCATCCCAAGCTGCTGGGATTGCAGTCATGTTGCTGATTAGATCTGCTAATTTTATGCTGAGCGCACCGCCTGATAATGTTCTCACCTTAACTATCGCCGCCGCTTTACGTGATGCAAAGCTGGCCGTCTTATCATCCGTAAGGCTTTGTACTATCGAGCATACTTCACCGCCAAATTGAGCTTCGATTTCCGCGGCAGTAAGTGCAGTATCCTCTAACGTGTCGTGAAGCAGACCGGCAATCAAGACTTTCTCATCTTGGACGCCTGCATATTCTAATAAAAGATAGACTTCTTTAAGGTGTAATGTGTAGCTAGAGCCATCATATTTTCGTGTTTGATGTCCATGCGCTTGTGCTGCAAGGTTGAATGCGCCAGTGATCTTTAAATTCATAAATACTCCAATTGAAAAGGTCGTTTGTTGATTGTCATGGCTTAGCAAGCCATATTGATGAAACGCTGAAAGCTACCGTCAGTCTTTTTTGTAAGATGGTTACCCGTAATTTTTATGAGGCCTTGTTTAAAGAAGGCTGTGTAGTGGCGGGTGTAGGCAGTGCCCTCTCAAAGGCCGCGACTTGCCCAGCCAATTTGGCATTCTCAATAAGCAGCTTCGCATTCTGCTCAGCTAAATCCTTCAGCTCAGTCTGCATATCTTTTGCATCATCTTCGAGCTTTTTAATAGAAACATCCACATTGGTTTCGTAGTCTTTGTAAAAGGCCATTTGTTGGTTGTGCTTAGACAGGTGATCATCCAAGCGCTTATCAAATAATGACTGACATCGCTGAAAGGCGCACACAACTAGACGCTCTAATTGAGTCTTTTGCTGAACAATAAGTTGCTCAGTGGCGTCGGCTATTTCACTCGGTAAATCTTCAAGCAACATCTGATGCTCATCAGTGCTAATTGCTCCAATTTGTTTCGCTTGATGCTTATTCCACACATCGCGTATGCGGATTAATCCGCCTCTAAAGCCAAGTTGCGCGCGGATCGCTCCAGGGTTCGGCATTTTTCCCTTTTCCTCGAGCGCTAATCCAGCCTCTATAATGTCCTTTTCTTTGATTTCAGGATGTCTTGCCATTTGTTCTATTCCTTATGTTGCATTAATTGAATTTGTTTCATTAATTCAATTAATTTATTTAATTCATTGATATCAGGCTGCACTCATGCGGTCATAGAGTTGCAGGAGTCTGGCTATCCGCGATTTAGGCTTAAAACCATAACGAGCACCGGGCGTTGCACATGTCCAAACATGTCTTAAGTGATTGGCAAACCCAGCGTGATGCTTAGAAAGCTCGCTCAACGCTGCGGCACAAAGCTCGAGGGTAAGATCATTGTGGTCAACTAACGAACCAACTGATGTTCGGCTCAACTTTGGTGTCAGGGTCTGAGTTTTGCCAATGTCATGGAGTAATGCTGCGACAATTGCTAGATCACGATTATCATCTGATTCAGTTCTTTCATTCGCTAATTGACGAGCGATTTCAACAGAGTGCTCTAACAATCCACCCGCATAATTGTGATGATGGTTGAGGCTCGCCGGACACTGTATAAAACGAAGCCCAACATCTGGTTGTAATAGCGCTTTAGTTAAAAACGATACTAGGAGTGGGTGCTTAATACTTCTTGCCAGCGTATACATATCCATCAGAGCATCGGGTTTAGCGCAGCGAGCGGAGGGCAATTGGGATAAGTAGGTAAAACTGCCTATTGGTTGCGAGCAAGGTTGTATTAGCTTGCATCGAAAGTAGGGCAACACTCCACGCGTATCAACCTGTGCTTCAATATGCACTAACGACTCAGGTTGAATGCGGCCAATAACACAGCTTTGGTCTCTACAATAAAGGGTAAGTGAGCCTGAAACGTCTGATAGCGACACCTCCCAAAAAGGATTGCTTTGTTTATCAAGCTTTACCACAAACCTCGTTAAAAAATAGGTACCTTTGAATCTCATTTGATTGAATGCATAGGTCAATAAGGGCTGATGAACTAGATTTTCATTTGAAGTCACTAACACTTCCTCCCAGCACCTGTGAGAACATCTTGATGGCTACCGAGCCATCTTGGCGAGTCAAATTTGTGACATAGCGAGAGCAAACATGGAATACCATTTCAGTATTTGCGTACCCTATTTGATTATCAATCAATTCAGGCTCCTCATCTGTCGCTAACTAGAGCCTGTCGGCCGTATGGCTCGTCTGACAAGGATTGCGGTTTGCAAGCTCGGTGTGTCGCATCAGTGGATACCATAAGCTGCTGGCTAAATTTGCGCATATCCTGCTGAATGGCATCCCAGTCATACAAAATCTTACGGCCGCCGAATGGGCGAATGTAATGAACGCCTTCAATGAGGACAGAGTCTTTTAGTCGCTCACGGATGGAGCGGCTGTCGTACTTAATGCGTTTTGCTAATTCGGCGGTTGTTAAATACGTTTGATTCATACATAATCCCCAAGTAACTAAAAAGAGTGTTTTTGATTCTCTGGAGACACAATACATTAGTAGTGAGATACAAGTCAATATTTTTTTGTGTCTCACAAGACATAAATTGGTTCTTTAAAGTGATAAAATGTAACTTATCGACACTAATGGGTGCTAAACGACTTAAAATTTCTGACGTTGTTCGCGAAACAGGTATTAATCGGAGTACGGTCAACAGGCTTTATCATGAGACAACTACGCGAATTGATTACGAGACACTAGAAATTCTTTGTGATTATTTAGAGTGCAATATTGGTGATTTCTTGGAAATTGTGCGCGACCAAAAACGAGCGACGCAGCCATCACGTTCATGAGCTTTAAAGAGATGAAAACGATTCTGGAAGTCACTGACGGTGAGATAATACGAACCAATCAACTTAATTGTTGGTGTGCCTTGAAGGCGGACTCCTAGGATGGGAAACGCCATGCTGTATTCAAAGAAAATCTTGGGGCAAATTATACGAAATATGGAACCATATGTGCTCGGGAAGTTATTTCTTACAAGCTGTTCGCCAAGTCATGATACCAAAAGCAGACGGTAATTTTCGACCTTTAGGTATTTCAACGGTAGATGCCAGAGTGGCCCAAATGGCGGTGAAAATGCTTGTTGAGCTCTGCTTGAATATGTGTTTCCCTCTTCTTCATACGGTTATCGTCCAGCTCGCTCTGCGTATCAAGCAGTCGCGCAAGCAAAGTAACATTGTTGGCGATACGATTGAGTGTTGGATATCGATATGAAGGCTTTCTTCGACACGATAGATCATGATCTGATGATGAAAGCAGTGAATAAGCACGTTGGTGAACCTTCTTTATGTTCGCAGATGGTTGGAAGCACCGGTTCAAACTGAAGAGGGAAGATAGAAGTGTCGACAAAGAGCACGCCCTAGGGCGGCGTTATTTCACCGTTGTTAGCGAATCTTTTTTTGCACTATGCTTTTGATATATTGATAAATAAGCAGTTTCCAAATCTACCGTTTGAACGCTATGCAGATGATATTGTTTGCCATTGCCGGACAAAGATACAAGCGGAGCAATTACTTAATTCATTGAAGGAGCGTATGACATCGTGTCATCTTGACCTGCATCCAGTAAAAACCAAAATTGCGTATTGCAAAGATCGCAAACGACTAGGGTTTCGTTCCTACACTCGGTTCGATTTTCTTGGCTTCACCTTTCAAGCTCGTTCTGTTCAAGATAAGGTCGGGAATATTTTCTAGCTTTAATCCATCGGCAGGTAGACTGGTATTAAAGCGAATGTTTAAGACCCTGCGTAGTATGAATATCAACCAAGCGACTCGGCTGACGATTTATGATTTAGCGAAGAAACTAAACCCGGTTGTACGAGGCTTAGTGAGTTATTACGCGAAGTTCTATCCGCAAATCCTACACCGAGCGTTACTTAAAATTGACTTGCGTTTAGGGCGATGGGCACGGAAGGAGTGCAAACTTTTACGTGGTCATAAGCAGCAATTATGGAAATGGCTTAAGCGTATCCGATCTGATGACCCTGTGCTATTTGTGCATTGGGAATTTGTATATCTTAAAACGATTAGATAGGAAGAGCCGTATGAGCTGAGAGGTTCACGTACGGTTCTGCGAGAGCCTGAGGGGGAAGCTCCGTCGAGCTACTCGACCTTAATATGATTTTGTTCGGCAAATGTGAGCCATAAACTAGCAATATTGAGTGATTGGACGCGCCATTTCAACGGGATCGTGTTTGCATTGAATGCATAGTTGCGCCGGATTTGTGAAGTAACAATTAAATACTTTCAATAGCAATCCTTAACGGTATTACGCTAGGTTTTATTGGTTTCCTTCTGCCGAGATAGAATGTTTAACGCTGAAAATCAACTGTCCAAGTAGCATTCTTACGGCAATAATAAGCTGTATTCTGTAGTAGAAACGTAATGAAAATCGAGTCATCCTTTGTTACCCAATACGGTAACATTTGTAAGATTTATACCTGATAATACTTAGTGATTCGTATGGTTTTGCGATACTCCAACTTAACTCAAAGTTCATAAAGTGAGAGCTATTATTAAAGGCATAATCTTCTGCTTTCTGTCATTAAGTTAGCTCCTAAATACCGCAAGAGACGCTTCAATTCTGCAAGTTATTGGATTGATAAAATGTGATCATGGACACAAGTTCACTCACCAAAAATAGCCAAGCCTCTTTACTTTTTTAAGAGTAAATACTGACCTTTACATGTCGCCTGAATGCAAGAAATTGTAGAGCTTCATCGAAAAAAATACTAAATCAAAGAACACTGAAGTGGTGCTGGACTCAACCAACATGCAACATTATATCCACTTCTAAAGTGCACTATTTATGTTGAAGTTTTGAACAGCAGACATTGCTTAATGGATTTCTAAACTGATGAAATTACCATAACGTTAACTATCCTTAGTCTAATTTTGCTGCGTGTCCCTTGTCGATTGAATCGATTGGATGAAACCTTATCCAATTCTCCCGAAATACCTCGATAATAATAAACCCTAAAAATGGCTTTTAAAAGAACTACTGAGTGTTAGAGTATTTATTATCAAAATGCGAAATTCTTTCTTACCCCTTACTTTTATTGGTCTGCAATGCCGCTGATAAAAATAAATCTTCGTAAACGGAAATATTATGTCCTTGTGATAAGTTTATATGAGAGGGCTGTCAATGCATCATTGACGCGTTATGAGGAAGTAAGCAATGAATGGTGAACCAATACTTTACAGCATACCACGTGTAAAAAAACTGAACAGGCAATCTGTCGTAAAAGCATGTCCGCATAATACAAGAAAGATGAAGGTACCTAATGCAGACGGAACAAAACGTATTGAACAAATACCGGTTAAAGAAAATGGTAGCGTACCAACGTCATCTTACCTCACGCTCATCAAACAAAAGCTTAATCCATTATGCCTGTCGACTAAAAGAAAGAATGCCATTCTTGCAATTGAAGTACTTTTAACCGCGTCACCCAAATTCTTTTCTGAAGATAAACGTTACCGGTTCGATATTGATGACAATTGCGATAAAAATAAATTTGAAGAATGGAAAAGATTAACAGTCGACTGGGTGAGAAATAGATTTCAAGACACGATTATTGACATGTCCTTGCATTTAGACGAAAGCACGCCTCATATTCACGTTATTTTTGTGCCCTTAATAACAAAGCAAGTTCGTGTTCCTTGTGGGTATAAAAAAACTGAATTGAAAACAGAAGTTAGGTTGTGCGCTAGTGACCTTGTCAAACGAAAATGGCTATACAGCCTTCACGACGACTACAGTAAGTTACTGCAATGTTTGGGTCTTTCTAGAGGGGTAATTCATTCTCAGGCTAAACATAATGAAATAAAGGCAAATGGAATGTTGCAAATGGAGAATGAACGCCTGCGAGCAGAACGTGATTTGCTCGTCAAACAATGTGAGTCTTTGCGAGCTGAATTAAAAACAAAGCAAGAGCTAGCAACAAAAATTCTGCATCTTAAATCTGAAGCATCTTCTTATGAGCAAAAATCCACTGAAGCTCGCGCTAGTCTTGATAACTACAGCAGGGCTGTGTTCGACATGAAACATAAAATAGGAGCGCTATCGAGCTTGAAAAATCAAGGGCTCTCTGAACTTAAATTACAAAGGAAGTCTATCGCAGAAAGCGAATTTAAACTTGCTCAACTTTATAACGAGATCAACAGCCTCAAAAAGATTCGGGACGATGCACAAGTTGCTTCAAATGAATCTTTGAATACTATAAGAACACAGTTTGAATTAATTAATTCCGCTTCACGGAATGCGGTAAAATTGTTGTCGCTTGTCGATGGATTCTCAGAACTCCTTATTAAGGAGCAGTTAGCAAAGGATATATGTAAATCATTTGAAAATGTTCTTGCAGAGATGAAGGGTAACCTTGGAGTTTTTCTGGAACATAATAAATCTATCGATGTTGAAAGAAGTGTAAGTTTTGCCTCCTCAACACCAGGTACGAGAAAACCGAATAAGCTTCAGTCGGACAATGCTTTATATTCTTCGATGCCGCAAAAAAACTTGCGCTGACATCGTCGCATCGCCTGGCTCGAACTCCATCACGGTAGAGATCTTGCCTGGTTGGGCAGCGATGATGCTTTTAATATAACGGTTTACCGCCCAGTAACTGCCGGTGAAGCCGTGGTTATCGACCAAGGTCATCATATCTAATCAGGCATCATTTGACCAACGCAACTATGGATTTAAAAAGTTAAGCGATTTGTTCGCTGCAATCGATTTATTTCAAATGAAGCAAACAAAGGATAATGGCACATGGGTGCGTGATAAACGTAAAAAAAAAAGGGATAACGCTAGCACCTATGCTGAGTACAGATGACATTAATATTTGAAGTTGAGTAAACTGTGAGCTTACGGCAGCGTAGCACAACTTCCTGATATTTTTCTGATGTAATGGTGTTTTCACCAGTACAGGAAAGTACTATGAGTCCCGCTGACCAGCTATCATGTGCAATAGACGCCTTCAAGCAGTGGCGTGCCACCCGTAAAAAGTCGACACGTAAAACCCCAGAAGCATTGCAGCAGCAGGCCGTTGAATTGCTTATCCATTATTCCCGAAGCAGAGTATCCAGTGAATTGGGGCTAAGTGGCACCCAAATAAAGCATTGGCAAGGGATCGCAGGTGATCCGCCTGCATTTGTGGAGTTGCCCGTCTTGGATGACCTGCCAAGCGCTTTGCGTCTTGAGTTACGCCTGCCCAACGGCGCTTAATTATCGCTGTCTGGTCCGCTATCGCCCAGCATGATGGGCGAGCTTATTCGTGCCGCCAGCACATGATGTATTTAACCTCGCAGTCGCGCATATTGTTAGCCACAGAGCCGGCTGATTTTAGATGCGGCATTGATGGTTTTTCAGCGCGTTGCCGCCTGCATTTAGACGCTAATCCGCAGTCAGGTGAACTGTATGTGTTTATTAATCGAAATAAAACCATGATCCGCGCTCTACGTTTTGATGGCACCGGTTTTTGGTTGATGACCAAGCGCTTGTCGAAGGGCAAGTTTCGTCAGTGGCCAAGCCCCAAACACCCTAAATTGCATCGCGTTACTGCTGTGTATTTGCGTGCGCTTTTATCGGGGGATGACGCCACTTACATCAATACTATGCAATAAAGGCTTGCTATTGTGATCAATGGGATAATACTGCCAGCACATTCAACGTTATCCACACGCCTAGTCGCTAAGGCAGGCTATTCGTGGCTTGACGGCACTTTACTAACGACAATAGGAACTTCGTGAGCAGACCTTTTACCGACATCGACAGTGCAGGCTTAGAGGCCCTTATTCATCGCGTGAGCGAGGCCAAGGAGCATCAACTAGCGTTGAGCCCTGAGGACTGCCAATTGTTGCTAGATGCCTTAGTCACCTTGTCTAGTATGCAAGACCGTTTGGCCAATCATGATGTGACGGTGCATAAACTGCGAAAACTGTTGGGCATCGAAAAGTCCACTGAATCACACAGCAATGTGACGGGAAAGGTACGTAAAGGCGTTAAGCCTGCTCGCCAAAAACGGCGCAAAGCGCTGCCCAACGTCACACAAGTGAAACCCACCGTGGTGATGCACCCCATGACAGATATGGCTAAAGGCGATGATTGTCCAGAGTGTGAAGTCGGCAAAGTGTATAAAGCACCGCCAGGCAACTTACTGCGCATTAGTGGGCATAGCCCGTTTGTGCCCGAGCAGCATGTGATGGAGCGCCTGCGCTGTAATACTTGCGGGACGTACTTTACAGCGGCTTTACCTGACGCAGTATTGGCCGATGGTGAAGTGGGTCAAAAATACGGGTATTCGGCACGCGCCTTAATGGCTATCCACAAGTACTTCGCGGGCCTGCCGTATTATCGCCAAGGCAGTTTGCAACAATTACTGGGGGTGAGTATTAGTGCCTCGACATCATGTGACCAAACAGAATACGTGGCAGATGCCATTTACCCGGTGTATCAACACTTATTAACTCTCGCAGGCGATGCTAAGCACTATTATATGGACGACACCACGCATCGCATATTGGATGCCAAGCCGATTGAGAAAAAGGTAAGAAACAGCGATAAAACGCAACTGCGCTCTGGCGTGTATGCGTCAGGCATAATCGCTACGCTTGAAAATAATCACGATGTGGTGCTGTTTGATACCAGCATTGGCCATGCAGGTGAGTTCATCGATACAATACTTGCCTATCGCGGCGAAAACTCACCTGTCCCCATTATCATGAGCGACGCACTTGGCAGTAATAAGCCAACGGTATGTGCGTCAATACTTGCTTTATGCAACAGCCATGCAAGACGCCAGTTCGTCGATGTGATATCGCACTTCCCGCAAGAGGTGGAGTACGTATTAGAAAGGTATGAGGCAATATGGGTCAACGAGCATGAAATCATAGAACAATCGCTCAGCCCTAGACAAAGACTCGCCTACCATAAACAACACTCGCTGCCCGTGCTGGCAGAAATAAAACAGTGGGGGGAAACCAAGCTACATAGCGAGGAAGTCGAAGACAACAGCGCCTTAGGCAAAGCCGTACGCTACTTCATTAAACACTATGAAGGACTGAGCTGTTTCTGCCGAATAGAAAATGCAAAGCTAGACAATAACGCCATTGAAGCGATGCTGAAAATAGTCGTGCGAGACAGAAAAAACGCGATGTTCCTCCGCAATCAAACCGGGGCAACTATAGGCGATATCGTTACCTCACTGATTGCCACCGCGAGTGAAGCGCAAATCAATGTGTTCGAGTATTTTATACTGCTACAACAAGAAAAAGAGGCGGTTAAAGCCAACCCAGCCGACTACCTACCGTGGAATTACACTGAAAGTAGGTAAGCTACACACCCACAAAAACCCTTTGATGTAGGCCTAACGGCCTATGTCAATGCTATACTGCCGTATGCTCACAGTAAACTCTTAGTGGGAGAATTCAAAAGCTGTAGGGTCTGGTTCTGTACAGCAGTATAAATGTAAACTCGAAATATAATTAGGAAGCCACGTGTCGCTCTATCAACTTCTATACGCTATCAGTCAAGGCAAGCCGATAAATTTAGATTCCTTACACAAAGCATTGCCAAAAAATATCAAGGCGAATGATATTTTTGGCAGCAATGAGATGGTGGCGAAGAATAAATATATCCTGAATGTTATTGACCAAACAAAGTTTGATGTACTGCTGGCGCAAAGCAAGGCTCCTGTTACTCGCACAGAGGCAGCTAGTCATGTCTTGCAGTCAAGTCATTACATAGCTTGCGATTCCGCGTATATGCTGTGTTTTCCAGTGCCCGTGGATTGCCTCGAGGTGTTAGAGCGTGATGAGGCCATTGCAACAGGTAACAACAGCTCAACAAAAAATATTAAATCGTTTAATTCCAGAACGCTAATGCCCGTCGCTAGCGT